>NZ_JBIUXX010000038.1:0-59805 GCF_044744235.1 Pseudomonas sp. NPDC087346 | reverse complement strand
AAAGATACCAAATACCAGATAAAAAACAATCACTAAAGATAACACTTCTCCTAGTACGATCAAGAGAACGACAAAGGCGCAATCGTTAAGGGCATCGTGAAAGAAGTTGACTCTAAAGGCGCCATCATCACTCTGGCCGACGATATCGTCGCGACTCTGAAAGCCTCCGAAATCAGCCGTGACCGCGTTGAAGACGCGCGCAACGTTCTGAAAGAAGGCCAGGAAGTAGAAGCCAAGATCATCAGCGTTGATCGCAAGAGCCGCGTAATCCAACTCTCCATCAAGTCGAAAGATGATGCTGAAGAGAAAGAAGCCATCCAGAGCCTGAAATCGGCTCCAGAAGGCGAAGCGGCAGCTGACACCACCATGGCGGCATTGCTGCGCCAGGCAATGGCCAAACAGAACTAAGTTCTGCTTGATCATTAAAAAGGGCGACTTCGGTCGCCCTTTTTTGTGCCTGCGATTTGAGTGGTTCTGTTCGTGAAACCAACTGTGCCAAAGGGCTGTCTGTTTCTTTAATCAGAATAATCGTCTATTCGCGACTAGGCTTAGTCTGAAGATCGCAGTAGTCGGGCAGCGTGCCTGGCATAAGGAAGTGAATGAACAAGTTTATTGTCTTGATGGTTATGTTGGTGCTGGCCGGGTGCGCTGCCAGTGCCAAGACTCACGTGGTGCGTGGCGTGAGTGGCATTGAGGTTGATTGTTCCGGTCTGGGCTCCAACTGGGAGAAGTGCCAGAAGCGCGCTGCGAAAGAGTGCAAGGGGGCGGGTTACAAAGTCATCACACGCTCCGATGATGCCAAAGACGAAGATGAATATCCCTTCGGCTTCAATCCTGCCGGCTATGTCACTCGTACCATGCTGGTGATCTGTCGTTGAGCCTGCTGCGCTCGGGCTTGAATGATTTAGTGCCCTGAAAACGGGCGTTGTGACGCGGAGGAAGATATGTCAAGTCCTGGGCTGTTCAAAATCTTCAGGGCATGCTAAAACCTTTCAAGCGCTGATCTAGCTGCTTGAAAAAGAAGGGAAAAATATGACGAAGTCGGAGTTGATCGAACGAATTGTCACCCATCAAGGGCTGCTCTCATCCAAGGATGTGGAGCTGGCCATCAAGACCATGCTTGAACAAATGTCCCAATGCCTTGCCACTGGCGATCGAATCGAGATCCGTGGTTTCGGTAGCTTCTCCCTGCATTACCGTGCGCCGCGCGTCGGTCGCAATCCAAAGACCGGTCAGTCGGTCAGTCTCGACGGTAAATTTGTGCCGCACTTCAAGCCGGGCAAAGAGTTGCGTGATCGCGTCAACGAGGAAGAGGAGGAGGGGGTTTGACAGTCGCTACCATTCAAGGAGCTATTAATGCGTAACCTCAAGCGCATCCTTCTTGGCGTATTCATACTTTTGCTGGTGCTGGTGATCCTGGCGTTCGTGCTCGAGAATCAGCAGTCCGTTTCGCTAATGTTTCTTGGCTGGGCAGGTCCGCAACTTCCAGTGTCATTGGTAATGGTTATTGCATTGCTTGTTGGCATGCTGATCGGGCCGATACTGGGGTGGTTTCTGGGGCGTTCGTCCAGAGCTGCGCGCAAGCGCCTTGTCTGAAAGCGACAGGCGCGAGACGTCCGCCGGATTTGCGTTACAACCTGTCTATATCCATTAGTAAAACGTCGATTAAGCTGTAAAATGCAGTCCTTGTTCGATAGTGGGATTGTTGCCACGTCGATTCAGACTGGCTCTGACAGAGGCCCTGAAACGGCGGCCTCTGTATTCATGGATTGACGGTGCTCGGCTGACCGGCCTGTCAGCAGCTCAAGGGTATGGTTTCGCGTGAAAATTCTCGTTACTGGCGGTGCCGGATTCATCGGCTCAGCGGTTATTCGTCACATCATCTCCAATACCACCGACTCTGTCGTCAACGTCGATAAGCTGACTTATGCCGGCAATCTGGAGTCCTTGGCTGAGGTCAGTCAGAACCCGCGTTATGCGTTCGAGCGCGTTGATATCTGTGATCGTGATCAGATCGACCGTGTTCTGCGTGAACACCAACCCGATGCGATCATGCATCTGGCCGCAGAATCTCACGTCGATCGTTCGATCACCGGCCCGTCCGAGTTCATTCAGACCAACATCATCGGCACCTACACGCTGCTTGAAGCCGCCCGCCATTATTGGGCTGCGCTGGATGACGCACGTAAAGCTAGCTTCCGTTTTCACCACATTTCGACTGACGAAGTTTATGGTGATCTGGAAGGCCCGGAAGATCTGTTTACCGAAACCACTCCGTATCAGCCAAGCTCGCCTTATTCGGCGAGCAAAGCCAGTTCTGACCACCTTGTTCGTGCCTGGGCTCGCACCTACGGCCTGCCGACGCTGGTTACCAACTGCTCGAACAACTATGGCCCGTGCCACTTCCCTGAGAAGTTGATCCCGCTGATCATTCTCAATGCACTGGAAGGCAAGCCGCTGCCGGTATATGGCAAAGGTAATCAGGTTCGCGACTGGCTGTATGTCGAAGATCACGCCCGTGCGCTGTACAAAGTCGTGACCGAGGGTGTTATCGGCGAGACCTACAACATCGGTGGTCACAACGAGAAACAAAATATCGAAGTGGTGAATACCCTTTGTGCGTTGCTGGATGAACTGCGTCCTGACTCCGCCCATCGTCCGCACGCGAGCCTGATTACATATGTTCAGGACCGTCCTGGCCACGACGTGCGTTATGCGATCGATGCGAGCAAGATCCAGCGCGAACTGGGCTGGACTCCTGAAGAAACTTTTGAGACTGGTATTCGTAAAACCGTTGAATGGTATCTGACCAATACTGAATGGGTAGAGCACGTGAAGAGCGGTAGCTACCAGCAGTGGATTGATCAGAACTATGCGGATCGTTCGAGCAAGGCATGAGAATCCTACTTCTAGGAAAAAACGGCCAAGTGGGCTGGGAGTTGCAACGCTCCCTTGCGCCACTGGGTGAGTTGATTGCCCTTGATCGCAACACAGGGGCTGACTTGTCCGATCTTGACGCCTTGCGCGCGACGATTCGGCAGATCAAGCCTGACGTTATCGTCAACGCTGCGGCCTACACTGCTGTTGATAAGGCTGAGTCAGAAACCGAACTGGCCGATCGTGTTAATGGTCTGGCAAGTCAGGTCATGGCTGAAGAAGCCGTGTCATGTGGTGCTTGGCTGATTCACTACTCGACCGATTATGTGTTCAGTGGGCAAGGTTCAAGAGCATGGCAAGAGGCAGATCCAGTCGCCCCGGTAAATCACTACGGCGCCAGTAAACTGGAAGGTGAGCAGGCGATTGTCGCGTCAGGTTGCAAGTATCTGATCTTCCGCACCAGTTGGGTTTATGGCGCTCGCGGCAATAATTTTGCCAAGACCATGCTGCGTCTGGCCAAAGATCGAGAAGCTCTTAGTGTTATCGCCGACCAGATCGGAGCGCCGACGGGAGCAGACCTGATTGCCGACGTGACCGCATTGGCTATTCAACAAGTCATGCAGCGGCCCGAACTCGCGGGCCTGTATCACTTGGCCGCTAGCGGAGAGGTTTCCTGGCACGGCTACGCGAGTCATGTGATCGATTTTGCCCAGGCTAATGGCGAGGAGCTTGCAGTCAAGGCAGTCAATCCAATTGAAACCAGCGCATATCCAACACCTGCACGTCGTCCTCTGAATTCACGTTTGAATACTCAGAAACTACGCGACAATTTTTCTCTACACTTGCCGGATTGGCAAAGTGGTGTAACCCGAATGCTTAGGGAAGTTCTGAACAAATGACCACGACAAATCGTAAAGGCATCATCCTCGCTGGTGGTTCGGGTACGCGTTTGCACCCACTGACCCTCGGCGTCTCCAAGCAGATGCTGCCGATCTACGACAAGCCGATGATCTTCTATCCTCTATCCGTGCTGATGCTGGCAGGGATGCGTGAAATTCTGATTATTTCCACGCCTGAAGATTTGCCATGCTTCCAAAAATTGCTGGGTGATGGCAGTCGCTATGGCATCAATCTGACTTACGCGGAGCAACCAAGTCCAGATGGTTTGGCGCAAGCTTTCATTATCGGTGAGGAGTTCATCGGCAGCGACCCTTGCTGTCTGATCCTAGGGGACAATATCTTCTATGGTCAGCACTTCTCGGACAATCTGCGTGCGGCCAATCTGCAAGAGCAGGGCGCTACCATCTTCGGCTACCACGTATCTGATCCCGAACGCTTCGGTGTGGTCGAGTTTGACGCCGCCGGACGTGCATTGAGTATTGAGGAGAAGCCTCTGGCGCCTAAGTCCAACTACGCTGTGACTGGGCTGTATTTTTACGATAATCAGGTTGTTGATATTGCCCGAAACATCAAACCATCCGCGCGTGGCGAGCTGGAAATCACTGATGTGAATCTGGCTTATCTGGAGCAAAAGTCTCTTAAGGTAGAAATGCTCGGGCGCGGCTTCGCATGGCTTGATACCGGTACGCATGATTCGCTGCTAGAGGCCAGTCACTTCGTGCATACCATCGAGAAGCGTCAGGGGCTGAAGGTCGCCTGCCTCGAAGAAATTGCATACAGCCACGGATGGATTGACGCGGTCGAACTCCGGTCACAAGCTGAACGATTGAGAAAGACCGGATACGGGCAATACCTGGAAAAACTCCTTGATTTTCCTGCGCGCCAAGTCTGATATTTCTTGCTAAGACTTGAAGCGATCATTTTTGCTCCAAGGGATTCAGGCTTTGATTATGCGGGATCAGATTAATAATGTTTTGACATCAGTCTTTCAGAGAAGCCGCGGTTTTTTAGGAGGTTTTTGTGCCTTCTGCCGGGAGGGAGTTATTAATGTCCAGGCACAAGCTGTAGAATGATCGGCAAAATTACCGGATCTCATGGCTCGTTGTCATCCGATCAGCTTCGCCTTCTCAGGTGTGTCTCATAAACAAGTGGAGCGTCGGTAGCGTTCGAGACTGGCGTGATCTGGCTTAAGCCAATGGATTTGGATGAAAGCCGAGTTGCCGATCTTGCGGCAGCTTGGAGTAAGTATTTTTGCATCAATTACGACGCATTAATGACCGGAAATATAACTGAGCCCCTTTCTGGCAGTATCTAACACAGAGGGGACTAAGGATTGAGAGCATGGAACTGATTCCCGTAATTTTGTCTGGTGGAGTGGGCAGCCGTTTATGGCCGGTTTCTCGTGAAGCCCATCCAAAGCCATTCATGGATTTGCCGGATGGTCAGAATCTGATCCAGAAGACCTTCCTGCGCGCTTCCCGTCTGGAGGGTGTAGTGGAGGTACTTACGGTGACAAACCGTGAGCTCCTGTTCAAGACTGAAGATGAGTACGGGGCAGTCAATTCTGCCAAGCATGCTCAGGGTTTCATTCTCGAACCATTCGGTCGCAATACCGCAGCTGCAGTCGCTGCCGCTGCGCTCCAGCTCGAATCTACCCACGGTCTCGATGCCCAAATGTTGGTGCTGGCCGCTGATCATCTCATCAAAGATGAAAAGGCCTTCGCCGCGGCCGTATCCAGTGCCATGGCGCTGGCCGCCGATGGCTGGTTGGTGACGTTTGGCATTCAGCCAACTTACCCGGAGACAGGGTTCGGCTACATCGAAGCGCAGAAAAATGCCCCGCTGAAGGGTGGCCTTAAAGTCGCGCGATTTGTCGAAAAACCTGACCTCGCAACGGCGCAAGATTACGTCAGCGCAGGGAACTACTATTGGAACTCGGGGATGTTCTGCTTCCGAGTAGGTACGGTTCTCGAAGAGCTCCGTCGGCATGCTCCGGACGTGGTCGAAGCCGTCAGTAAAACCATTGAGAGCTCCCGTCTTACCTCATCTGCCAAATACCGTTGTCTGGCACTTGATGCCGAAGCATTTGCAGAGGTTCCGGATATTTCTATCGATTACGCGTTGATGGAGCGCTCCTCCAAAGTTGCGACCGTTCCGTGCGATATCGGATGGAGTGACATCGGCTCCTGGAATGCTGTGAGTGAGCTGACCGAGGCTGACGAGAACGGTAACCGCTTCGAAGGCGAAGTATTGTCTCACGGCTCGCGCAATAACTACGTGAACAGCGAAGGCAGGCTGACGGCGCTGGTCGGTGTCGAGGATTTGCTAGTCATCGACACTCCAGACGCGGTGATGATTGCTCACAAGGATCACGCTCAGGACGTAAAACATATCGTCAATCAACTGAAAGCCTGCAGCCATACGGTGCATTTACTCCACCGTACCGTGCATCGTCCTTGGGGTACTTACACAACGCTTGAAAATGGCGAGCGTTTCAAGATCAA
The DNA here is from genome assembly GCF_044744235.1 of Pseudomonas sp. NPDC087346. Taxonomy (NCBI): domain Bacteria; kingdom Pseudomonadati; phylum Pseudomonadota; class Gammaproteobacteria; order Pseudomonadales; family Pseudomonadaceae; genus Pseudomonas; species Pseudomonas sp. NPDC087346. The sequence continues at coordinate 53,524 of NZ_JBIUXX010000038.1, read as the reverse complement.
GCGTATCGTGGTCAAGCCCAAGGCGTCTCTATCGCTGCAAATGCACCACCACAGGAGTGAGCACTGGATCGTTGTCAGCGGCATGGCAGTAGTGGTGAACGACCAGCAAGAACTGATGCTGAATACCAATGAGTCAACCTTTATTCGAGCTGGCCATCAGCATCGTTTGATGAACCCGGGAGTAATCGATCTGGTACTGATCGAAGTGCAGAGCGGTGACTATCTGGGTGAAGACGACATCGTACGCTTCGAAGACAACTACGGTCGCGTCGATAAGTAACAGCACTGAACCCGAACCGAATCTTGCACTTTGCGGGGCTCATGCGCCAGTGCCATCGTGTCTGGTGGTCCATTCTTGCCGTTGCCGCCTCAGGGCGGCATCGGACATTTCAGTTATGTGAGTCCAATGTATCCTCCTATTGTGACGCAATGCTTCAAAGCCTATGACATTCGTGGTCAGGTTCCCACTCAACTGAACGAAGACATTTCCTATCGCATTGGTCGCGCACTCGTGTCCGAGTTACAGGCTAAAACCTTCGTGGTCGGCCAGGACATGAGGCTCGAAAGCCCGTCCCTGGCTGCAGCGCTGATGCGAGGGATTACCGAGGCCGGAGGCGATGTGATAGACATCGGGCTATGCGGCACCGAGGAAGTTTACTTCGCGACAAGTCACCACAAGGTCGATGGCGGCGTGATGATCACAGCCAGCCATAACCCCAAGGGCTATAACGGGATGAAACTCGTCAAGGCCGAGTCTCGTCCTATCAGTGGTGACACGGGCCTTGATGCTATCCGCCGCCGGGTCGAGCAGGGTGATCTAGGGGGCGCTGCGATAGAAAAGGGCACGGTTCGACAGGTATTCGACAAGTCCCCTTATATCGACCATTTGCTGACTTACGTCGACGTCGGTGCTTTAAAACCATTGAAAATTCTCGCCGATCCAGGCAACGGTGCGGCGGGGCCTGTGTTGCAGGCACTGGCGGCACGACTGCCATTGCAGTGGGTATTCATCAATGAAAATCCAGACGGCACCTTTCCTAACGGTGTACCTAACCCGCTGTTGCCGGAGAATCGAGAACTCACCCAGCAAGCGCTGCTATCTAACTCTTGCGACCTTGGCTTGGCTTGGGACGGCGATTTTGATCGCTGCTTTTTTTTCGACGCCAAAGGGCGCTTTATTGAAGGCTACTACCTTGTAGGCTTATTGGCTGAGATGCTACTAAAAAGTTATCCAGGCAGCAAAATCATTCATGACCCGCGATTAACATGGAACACCGTAGACCAAGTAGAACGGTCGGGCGGTGTGCCTGTGCTATGCAAGACAGGACATGCGTTTATCAAAGAACGTATGCGTCTTGAAGACGCCGTTTATGGCGGTGAAATGAGTGCGCACCATTATTTCCGTGATTTTGCATACTGTGATAGTGGGATGATTCCTTGGCTGCTCGTGACTGCACTTATGTCCACGACTGGTAAGAGTCTTGCGCAATTAGTTGATGAGCGAATTGAAGCTTATCCGTGCACAGGCGAGATTAATTATCGAGTAAACGACGTCTCGGCCACCCTGCAGAAAGTCTTGGATTATTATTTACCAGAAAACCCGGTAATTGATAGAACGGATGGGGTTAGTGTTTCTTTCGCAGACTGGCGGTTCAATTTACGCGGATCAAATACTGAACCCTTGTTGCGTTTGAATATCGAGGCGAAAGCAGACAAAGACATGATTTGGGAACGCTTGAAAGAACTTGAGTTGTTGATTAACGTTGTTTAGTTCGGCTGTTGGTTCTTGGTGGTGCTTTAACAAGCAGGTTTAGGTGTGATCGGTTTGCTGCCGTGGTGGCGCTCTGACTATTGATTTTATAGGTTTATATTTTGAAAACGGTCTTATTACTAAGCACATATCCCATTGCCAGCCCACGGCATGGAGGGCAGGTTAGGGTCGCAAATATCGCCAAAACGTTTAGCGTCAATGGTTGGAATGTCTTTCACATGGCGATTTACGAGCCAGAGGGATACCCGCCAGCGGTGTTGGGAAAGAATGATATTGAGTTCCCGCCAGGATCCAGTTTTAGGAGGTATAAAGGCAAATTCGTGCCTTTAATCAACGACTTACTCTCCGGTGAGTATGCAAGTTCAGAAAAGGGTGCATTTAATTCCATATTGAAGAAGTTACCTCCAGTGATCGATGCTATTCATGTAGAGCAGCCGTGGTTGTGGCCGTTAGTTCAAAAAATAAAAACGATCGAAAAATATAAAGATGCATGTCTTATTTATGGGTCTCAAAATATAGAGGCGCCATTAAAAAAAGAAATTTTAGACAGTTATCAAGTCAAGGGCGTCGACGAAGTTGTTGCAGATATCGACCGTTTGGAACAAGTCGCAGCTATTGAAGCTGACATTGCTATCGCTGTAACGCAATCTGATTTAGAAATTATTTCAAGCTGGGGAGCAAAGTTTCCATTGTTAGCGCCAAATGGAATATTTCCTTGGGAAGCACAACAGAAAAATTTGGAAATATGGAAAGAGCGGCTTCCCAAAAGTCCTTGGATTTTATATGTTGCAAGTGCTCATCCTCCAAATTTTATGGGATTTAATGAGTGCTTGGGCAGTTCACTTGCATGCATCCCGCCAGATAGTAAGCTAGTAGTTGTCGGAAGTGTTTGTGAACATCTGGAGGCGACGCTGCGCAATAGCCGCTGGGGTGCGTTGAATCTGTCTCGATTGCAATTGCTTTATATGTTGTCTGACGAAGATCTGGATGCTGTTAAGACGCTTGCCCATGCGTTCCTTCTTCCTATTCCTCACGGCGGTGGTTCCAATATAAAAACAGCAGAAGCGATCTACTCCGGAAAGTATGTAATCGGCACTGAATCCGCTTTTAGAGGATTTGAGCAATATCTCAGTCTTCCAGAATTAACAATTGCAAAAACTTCAAGTGAGTTTCATACGGCAATAAGAGCGCGTTTATGCGGTCCGAAGCAACTTAGTTTGGAGGGCGCCAATAGGACTAGCAGAGAGTCTCTGACATGGACGCGGTGTCTTTCTGCCATTCCAAAAGCTGCGAAGACTAAAATTACTCAAAAGGTTTAAGTTAATGACTACCTGGTTTGATGTTACTACCATACTAGCCTGGCAGCGCCCGGCTGTTGGGATTATCAGAACCGAAACAGAATGCGCGGGCTATGCGTTATCGGAAATTTCAAATGGTGCGGATATAAAATTTTGTTCATTTGATAACGCTTCTGGATTCACTAAAGTTTCTGCCGCTGAAGTGGCAGGAACACTAAAAAGAATTTCAGGCGACCATGCTCAAGCGACTGTAGGTATTCTTAGTCGTCAACCGCATAAGAAAGCGCTCGAAACACAGCTGAAAGAAATCGCCCTCATTATAACCAGTCGGTTACCTTCCCGTGTGCGTGGGGTACTGTACCAAGCTTTTCAGCGTCGTAGATCAGCAATAGTTGAGGCGCTTGTATCGTTTAGGCATTTTCGCTTGGCTTTATCACTATTCTTAAAGCCAGCAAGTAATAAGTTTATATCCAACAAGACAAATACCAGTCTAATTCTGGAAGAAAGTCCTTTTAAGAAAGATGATTGTTACATATCCGTTGGTTTAGACTGGGACAATAAAGATCTACCTTATCTTTATAGTCTGAAAAAACATGTAGGTATGAAAGTCGTGCTGTGTTGTTACGATATTATTCCTGTAAGGCTCCCACATCTTTGCGTGGGAGATGTGGCAGCGAAATTTGCAAACTATTTTTCTGATGTAGCATGGTGTGCAGATCAGATCCTATGCATCTCGGAATATACACGTACAGATTTGAAGCTTTTACTTGAAGAATTGGGCGCTCCAGTCCCTGATATGCCGGTTATAAAATTGGGTGGTGATATACTTCAGCAAAAAAGCCCCGAAACTAGTGTTGAGGTATTTCCGCTACTAGAGAAAAAATTTGTTCTTTTTGTTTCAACAATCGAACGTAGAAAAAATCACGAAATATTATACAGAGCATATACAAGACTGATTAACAAGGGGGTTGAAAATTTACCACTGCTCGTGTTTGTTGGAATGCCAGGGTGGGGGGTTAATGATTTCTTGAAAGATCTGGAGTTGGATCCAAGGGTTAAGGACTATATAAAGGTGCTTAGCAATGTCTCAGATTCTGACTTGGTTGCTTTATATAGAAACTGTATGTTCACGCTTTTTCCTTCTCTTTATGAAGGTTGGGGGTTGCCAGTTGCTGAAAGTCTGGCCGCGGGAAAATACTGTTTGGCTTCTAATGCAGCCTCCATACCTGAGGTGGGAGGTACGTTACTAGACTATATTGATCCATGGGATATTTTGTCGTGGGAGTCTGAATTGGAAAAGTATATTACTGACTCCGAGGCACTTCGTCTTAAAGAAAAATATATAAAAAATGGCTACCGTGTTGTCCCTTGGTATGAAACTGCGGAAAGTGTTTTTTCTAACGCAGTAAAATCATTTACAAGCTGACAAAGTGGTTGCTTATGTAACATACAAGCTGCGGAGCTTAATTAACCCGGTTGCACGGGATATGTGGTTTTATCTAAAACTTTGAGTTGTCAGACGCCCGATGTAGAACATCGGGCGTTTTTATTTAGCGGGATAACTCTATCTCAGTTGCGTCTTAACCCCACAGTCGCTGCAGTGCGCTTTGCTACGTCGATCTGTGAAAATAGTCATGATTACATGAGTTCTCGTTACGCTGGAATCTTCAGGTACTACTTTATGCAGGGGAGCGGTGTCCTTTTTGTTATGAGATCTTTTGAGTGTCCTTCAATGGTGTTAGTAGTGTTTTTTTTGATCTCATGAGGTTTCTTGAAAAACGAACCATTGGTGTTTCTATTAATATGTGGACGACATATGAAATGATTAAGCTGGCGGAAAGGAAAATTATAAAAGTACTTAAACTGTTGTCTGGGGAAAAACGTTTTATTAAAACAGCCACTGCCATATGGCAAGCGTAAAGGGAGTAAGAAATCTTACCCAATAACTGGAAAACTCTATTAAATAGGAAGGTACACTGATCTTGAAAGTATATTAAATAGCAGAATGTCGCAAATGCTAACAACCAACTGGGGGCACCTTTTTCGAGTGATACGTATATTGGAAATGGCGCTATGCTTAATACCAACAGTATACCAACCAGTCCGGCCAACAGTTTTTGCAGAGAAATTTGATTTGAATGAAATAGCCAGAAAATCCAGCCTAAGATAAGCATTGGGAGCGTTGAAGCTAGTACGCCGAAGTTTGTTGCCCATTGATGCATTGGGTGGTATGGAATGATATGGAAGCGGCCTACAGCCAAAAAAATCAAAGAAACCAACGCGATTGAATATAAATCGGCTTTAAATGCCCGCGCCAGGAAATAGGCAAACCCAATTAACAGATAAAATTTTACCTCGATTGCGAGTGTCCAAAAAATGGGCTCTACGAGAAACTCATTTGGTAGAAAGTCTGATCCAAATAAGCTTACACTAAGTAAAAAATTTTCAAAATCTAGGTTTCTTGGGCTTTCAATTATGTACTCGGATAGTATTCTCAATGCGACTGCAGCTATGGCGATAGGGTAGAGTCTGAAAATTCGTTTTACAAAAAAATCACTACCCGAGCTGGTGGTCGCGCTGGCGGCTACAACAAATCCACTCGTTATGAAAAAAAGTCCTACGGCGTAACTGCCTATAAAACTTGCAAAGTAATACGCGACGCTATCAGTCGGTGCTTCTATCAGTGCGGTGACATAATGATCCAGTACGACCAAAAGCGCCGCAATGCCTCTCGCGCCGTCCAGTGACTTAATTCTATTCAAGTCAGTCTTCCCTCGTATGTAAATTAATGTTCTGTAACTCCATGCTATCTACGGCGCTGTTTATATTCTAGCTGGCAGTTTGGAGGTTTTGATCCAAGGGTGTAAGCCCGAGAGGTCTTGTCAAAATCTGCTAGATTTTATGCCGATTCTGATCCCGGGAAGAGTGAGGCCTCAAAAAGCAATGGATTAATCGAGGAACAGTTTATTTCTATGTTCAAGGAAATTATTTTGTTTTTTTGTTAAGGTGCTACCTTCGAGTATAGGTTGAGTGTTGTTGAAGATACCAACAATTTTCGATGCAAATCCATCGTGGTCGTATGGATCCGCCGTAAGCGTCGGATTCTGATTGATTTCACCACACGATGAGTTATTAGATGATATTACTGGAATACCCTGAGCTTGGGCCTCTAAAATCGGAAGACCCAGACCTTCGTAGATAGAAGGAAAGAAAAGAACCTTAGCTTTTTTCATAAGCGATTCAAGAAGCTGATCTGAAGGCGAGCGATACCACTCAATACTCGAGCTGATCGATGAGATTTCCTTCAGAAAGCGGGTAACCTCTGTAAAAGGCATGCGTTCACGGCCGACAACGACAATCTTCAAATCAGTTTGCGACGCAGCTCTTTTCAACGATTCAGAGACGGCAATAAAGTTCTTTCTGTGGTCAAGTACGTTCAATAATAAAATATATTCGCGATTGTTACTTTCGATTGAATTCGTATTTCCGAAGTCTTTAAATGGAATGCAGATTTCTAATTTTGGTTCCAAGTCTTTACCATAGAAACTAATAAAGTCGCTCTTGGTGCTTTCACTGATGCAGATGATTCTCCGAGCGTTCTTGATGTAAAAGTCATAGCCTATGCTGTGTTCATGAGCAAAATGGTAGGCATTCAAGAAGCGAGGCATACGAAGAGCGCCAATCGCTAGTAGGTTTGGCACCATATCGTAGACGAAGCCCATAGTATATGGGCCCTCAGGCATTGAGCCTGAAGGAGAGCACATCCAAGGTGCGGTCAATATTGACTCGTCAAAATCCTCCAGGCGGATATCTTTTGGATCGTCCCAAGCGCAATCATAGCTCTTACCAGTCTCTGTCGACGATTGGGTTGGGGCTTCGTTTGGGACCGGATCACCTTTAACCCAATCTGGAGCTGGGTGCATTAGAGGAGATGAGTGTTCAATGTCGCTCATCATGGCCGTGGCGTCATTTTTCGAGCATGCAGCAAAGCGACCATGCTGGGGCGTCGCTAATGTGACGCTATGCCCTTGCGAGGTTAATTGATGCCAATGATATCGGATGACACGTCGAACTCCGATATGCGTACTATAAAAGTTACGCTCTACTATCATCAATATTGTTTTTTGTTTCATCTGTGTTTTCTATATAAGTTGCGCGGATTAATTTGATATCTAGAATGCTTTCACAGCTCGAGCATCAATTTTAATCAACGCTATAGCCAATTTTCTGACATCTTTTGACTTGCCATCATCACAAGGAGAGGATGGGGAAAGAGGAGCGAAGGCTAGTTGTAAAGTTTTAGCGCCTTGAAAAATTGTTCTTGGTAGTCGGAAAGAATACTTTTTCGCGGATTTTCTCTTCGTTAATGTCAAAAGTGTTATGGGGGTACCGTTGCAAGTTACCCAGACCAGCTGATTTTTTGTATTTTTGGGTACGAATCCTTTGGCAGTCAACTCAATAGTCAAGTCATCGTTACTAGCAACTTCAGGCACTGGAAGATTCAAGATTGAGTGGTGGCCGAGCGACCAAACACCCCATGCTTCGCGAGTTGCCCAGCCGATACCCAAAATTGAGCTCGAGAGGTGTTTGTTATTTTCAAATATAATTGGGTATTCGGCGACTATTGGTTGTTTTTCTACCAGGATGGCTGTTAATACCAAAGAAATTTTAGAATTTATGCCGATTACTATTTGTGTGGCGTTTGGCGCTAAAACAGTTGTGTTAATGAGGGTAGTGCATGAGACCTGTTCCTCATTTACGTCCCAGTTCAAGATCTGGTTAACACCATTCGTCGCAATTTCTATGTCTGACTTCTTGGTGTTTTTATGAAAGAAAATTCGAAGGCGAAGATCTTTGCTATTAGGCTCAAGGCATATCGAAAAGTTTTTGTTTCGTTGAAGTGATGCTAACCCTTCATCGGTCATAGTCCACGCGGATTGATCTAGCACAATCCCGTCGGCTGCAAGTTGTTGCGAACTCTTACCGTATAAGCTGATCTTATTGTCAAGTTTTATGGCGCTGGCTAAGGCAAAAGATGGATCAGTGCATCCATAGGGCAAGGAGTAGTTATATTGTAAGTCAGGGAGCCGAGCGAATTCGTAGATATAGCCAGGTCGCGAGTCTGTAACCATAAGCTCAACAGTTCTTGCCAGGCGTGGAGTTACACCTTTCTCGCTCATACAGCGAGAAAGTTCAACATCTTCACCTTGGTTCCAGAACAGAAGCTCGTTCCACGGAGTTTCCAGAAGCGTTGCCCTCTTGCTTATGATTACACCTCCATTCACGTAGACGTTAGGATTGTAATCGCCGTATTGAAGCATGCTGCTCGGGCTCCAACTCCAGGCGCTACCGAGGGTAACCCAGTCCGGAAAACGATTGCCTTCCAGATCTATTTGAGCTGGAACAATAACTGAAAAGTCTGCTCCAAATTCAAACATTTGATCTAGGAAGCCTCTTGGTATTTCATAGCGGTCGTGTGCGATCAACAAATTCTCGGAGTTTGAGGTCTCGACGATGATGTTTTTCTTTTTAGTAATCCATCCTTTTGCAGCGTGATCATCAGGAGCGACGATATACCGAACCTTTTTGTTGTACTGTTCTAATGATTCTCTCAAAGAGGCAGGTCCACAAATAGCAATGCTCCAAGCTATATTATCTATGCCGCGGACTAGCTGAACACTATCGATAAAGCGTATTACTTTCTCTGGTCGCCGACCATCTGTAATAAGCGCAAACTCAAATGTTGATAGGGTAGGTGGCACACTATTTCTAGTGCAATACATGCTGTAGACAATAGTCCCATCTTCATCAGTATCTTGGTGGATTAGATCAAAAGTGTACTCTTTGTGTCTTCTTAAAAATGCACCGAAAGAAAAAAGCGTGAGAAGATTGGATTGAGAAAATCTGACGAAGAGCAAGCTCTTCGTGTTATATCGTAAAAGCCTAAGCGCCTCGTCTATGATTAATGGCCACTGCTTAAATTTACCGAGATCGTTTTCAGTCAGGTAAACGGCACTAAAAGTCCCATGTAAAGACGGTAACTCTCGGAAATCGCTGCTAGGATCAAATATCCGAGGTGATGATACGAAGTTGTTAGCTGGTGGGTATAATCCAGCCCAGAATACGGTTTCGACGCCGCAAATTTCACTCATTAATTTTGAGTCGAGCATTCTCAGTCAACCGCCTTTATCGTATAAACTTTTTTAGTGCGCGTAGAGGCGCGCTTAACTTCCAGCTTGTGGAGCGGTGGATGGCTTCAATGTGTGATTTGAGAAAATTATTTTCGTATCTCAATCTGTTGTTTTCATCAGTAGATGAAACTTCGGCGCAGTGTGAGCCGGCAACGCCTCGCAGTTCAGAATCGAGTTGGTTTTTGATTTTTGTCGCTTCTGCTTTCCAGTACAGCACGCGTGCCCATGCTGCTGAGTTCTCAGCCACATAATGACGAGCACGCGCAAGTTCCTGCTGTATGGAGAGTGAGACCGGATCACCAGGGGGGAGAGTTGGAGAGTCAGAAGCTACGTGCCAGTAGTGCTTGCCATCGTACAGCGCGACACCCCGAAGCTTCAGATTATCTTCTACTTCACGCCAGCTTACGCCTTTTCGATTGAAGAAAACGTTAACCTCTGCGCAGGCGGGATCGTTTGATTTGATGGCGAATGGTTCAAAGCCATTTTTATCTAAAAAAGAAAGAACCTCAAATAGTGCTGGTTCTCCGTTATAGAGTGATGTCGCTGATGTGGTAGGTGTTTCTAGCATTCCAGCATCTACTGAAGGAAGATATTCCCCAAGCGACTCCAGTACTCTTAGATCCACGCCCTGAGCGTCAATTTTTATGAAGCTGATGTGATCGTAGCCCTCCCGTTCCAGAAGAGAGTCCAAACGAATAACATCTACATCGATTACTTCGTCGAAGTATAAGTCAGATCGTTCTTTCCAGTACTCATCATTAGTAATTGAGCTTGCATTAAAGGGGAGAAGACTTGATACGCCCCAGTCGGCATGACGGGCGACATTAAATGTAGTCCGGCACGGAGTAACATCAATAGCTGCTTTTAATAATTTGATGTTAGACAGACACATGCTGTCCTTTTTTTCTTCCAGAGCGCGATAAAGCTCGGGTATTGGTTCGATACCAATTACGGGTATGCCCGGAGACCGAGTTGCAACCGGAAGCAAAAAATCACCGTTGTTTGCCCCAATGTCGAGGATACAAGTTTTAGTCATTGATATTACTCTTCACTGAGAACAAATTTATCATCCAGTGCTCCCGGGTGTTTGACAACTACCGTTACAGAGTCAGTGATGGATAGAAAGTCAGTCGCCTCTCCTGGTGCAATCGTAACGATGTCTCCGGCGCTCCATTCACGGCCGCACATCCTTACTGTGCCCTCAACAACTACAGTGATTTCAGTGGCGATTTTATGATAATGAGCACCCTCGGAGTCACCTTGTGTGTAGTGCTTTACAGCAACTTCACAGGCATCAGTATTTAATACCGACGGACTGAATGCGCCCACGAACCAGCCCTTGACCATGCTTTCCAGGCGATCTGACTTCATTCTATGCTCCCGTTTCTTTGAAATGGTCTAGTTTTTCAATTTGGCGCGCAGATTTCAAAGGGTGAAATTTCTGTGCATCAATTCTATAAACACCAATGCGTCCTTGACGGAGTATCAATTCATTCAACGTTGGACAAATATAGTACTGTCCGTCCACGTGAGCATTTTTTAGAATTGCCTGTTTTGCGCAACTAACAAAATCCTTTCCGTGACGGAACCAATAGAACCCTACTGTTGCATTGTTACTAATAGGATTTTTTTCTGCGCACTCAACTACGAGATTGTCGGAATTTATCCGAACGTATGAGTAGCGAGGATGGACAGATGGAAATACGATTACCCCGGCGTCAAACTGCGATGAATAAAAGCTAGAAATAATCGCGCTGAAGTCCAGGTCAATCAACTCATTGCCATTGAGGATCAAAAGTGGCTCTTCGTTATCAACTTCCGCGACTGCGAGCAGTGCAGTACAGGCTGCACCGCCCGTCTTGCGCCGTATCTGTAATACTTGAGCTTCAGGAGAGAGCAGGCGTACAACGTTATCGAGATGCCAGCGTTTGCAGTCATCTTCTCTCACTGCAAGAATTATCTTTGAGTCTTTAATGGCGTTGCATTGTTCGCTTAGGTGTTGGATGAGCGGCTTGCCATCAACTTCTGTGAGGCAGAGGGGATATCCGCTATCTTTGTCATCATGAGGCTCATTCGCAGCAAGAACTAATACGTTGGTCATTTTAATTACCTTCTGCGCGTCGAACCGCATTCATGATGTTTTCATAGTTTACTTCGTCAACATCGCTGACGACCAAGACATGAGCCCCGGAAGCTCTGGCGGCTAATATACCGTTCTCGTTGTCTTCTACGATTAGGCACTCGGCAGGACTGAAGCCAAGCTGCTGTATTGCTTTAATATAAATGTCGGGAGAGGGCTTTGGTTTTTCCACATCTTCATTGGATAGCATAATATCCAGATAGTCGTCGAGATCAGCCTTTTGCATCATTGTCTGGACGGTTGCTCGGATAGAGTTAGAGGCCACTCCAAGTTTGTAACCGTTAGCCCTCAGGGATGAAAGTGCGTATTCATGAATAAATCGCGGGCGACACTTCTCATGCACCATATCCATGGTGTAAGACTGCTTCAGTTCATTAATAAACGAATGTAGCTCAATTGGCAGGTTGCTCATTTTGCTGAGCATATTCAGTTTTGTGCTTGTTGGGAGTCCGTCAAAGGACGTAAGGTGATCATATCTAGAGATTTCGAAGCCAAATAAAGCTAAAGCTTTGTTGAGCGCTTCATAGTGCCATTCTTTCGCGTCGATCAAGACACCGTCCATGTCGAAAACTATAGCTTTAATCATAACGTGGTCTCAAAAAAGTTTACTGCGTGTTCAGGGAGATCAGTGCATAGCAAAATGTTGTTGTTGCTATGGAGGCCGCTATTTTTCAAATTTTGCCAAAATTTAATGTGGTCGCGACGATGGAGTTCAGGGGAAACAATGCAGACTCTAATATTTTGTTTTAAAAGCTTTTCGAGCGCTTCTAGTCGCCATTCATCGCTTTCAAAAGCATCGAACCATATACCGGGCGCATTTTTCTTAAATGCCAGTATCGGCTCCTCCTCGCTCATCCTTACAAACGTAGGATTTCCTGCTGCGAGCTGTGCCCTGGTATCAGGGATCGACATGTCGAAAACAAACCAGTTAGCATAAGAATGCCGCTTCATTGTCGAACTAATTGCATCGGCAAGCCCGTCCGCCTTCACATTCAACGCTAGAGTCGGCTTGTTTTGACCAGCAATCTCGAGCAGTTCATCCAGAGTCATCTCATTTCCGGTTGGAGGGTCATGCGAGATGACGAGCTTTCCAGCCAGATCTCGAACATCCGTTTCCGTACCAAATCCAAGAGAAAAGGAGCGCTCAAATGCTAGCGGAGTATTTTTCTCCTCTGCCTGTAACCAATAACCTCTGTGGCTGATTATTTCCATTTGACGTTCTCAACCGCTGGTCTTGATATGGAATTAGCGATAAATAGTGCGAGGTCTGCAGGCGTTCCCAGTCCGTACATGCCGTTGCCCTCAGAGCCAACGCTATAAATACCGACAACCTTTTCTTCTTCTATCATTCTATTGTAAGCAGGCGCGACATAGAACTCACCGTTTACACGTTCGTCAGCGGCGATCATTTTTTCTGCGGCATTTACAAAATCACAGCCACGAGAAAAGTTGTAGATCCCTACGGTCGCGTCATCGGATATTGGTTCTTTTTCTACCACGTTAGTTACATGTTGATTGGCATCAGTTGCGGCGAAAGACCATTTTGGATCATTCGCTTTCATCGTCATGATCAAGCCATCCAAGGAACGTACATCTATGTCGTTTAGATATTCGTCAATGGAGGTGTCGATAAATTGATCACTATTAGCAATCATTAATGCGTCATCGTTGTCGATTAGATTTTTAGCAGTTAAAACTGTGCAGGCGGCCCCTTCAGTGACACCGTCTAGTAATATGACTTCATGATTTGGTGCCCATGTTGGAAGCAATTCTTCAAGTTTGTAAAGTGAGTAGTGCTCGCGCTGGCAGATGAATATAAAGCGGTGCTCGCGGTTTGGGCGTAGATTGGCAATCACAAGTTGGATCATAGGCATACCGTGAATCTGGATTAACGGTTTTGGGTCCGTAAAACCAGCGTTAGCAAATCGGCTTCCTTTTCCAGCCATTGGGATAACTATGTTCAACATTTTAATTGCCTATCATCATTAGAGTGAAAGTCTCTTCTTTTGGCTTTGTATCAATTTTTCATTTGTAATGAAACTGAAACTGAAGCTTAACTACCAAAATATGCGGTCGCGACAGTGTGCGGATCAGAGTCCATGCGGATTTTTCCGTGCTCAAGCCAAATGACGCGATTGCACGTGTGCATTATCAATTCTCGGGAATGTGTTGCAATGACAAGAATATTTGTCGATTGTACTAGCTCAGTCATTCGGACTTCGGCTTTGTGCTTGAAGCTTTCGTCTCCCACTGAAAGCCATTCATCCATTAAGAGTATTTCAGGTCGAACAACCGTTGATACCGCAAATGCCAAGCGTAAGTGCATACCGGTCGAGTATGTCCGAAGCGGCATATCGACAAAGTCACCAAGCTCCGAAAAGTCGATGATTTCATCTATTTTCTGGCTTATTTCACTTCGTGTCATCCCGAGCAAGCCTCCGCGAAGGAATATATTTTCCCTACCGGTGGCTTCAGGATCGATTCCCAGGGAGATGTCAATCAGTGAGCCAATCTCTCCGGATATTCTCGCGGTTCCGGAGGACGGTGTATATACACCGCTAAGAAGTCTCAGTAGTGTACTTTTCCCAGCACCGTTATGACCAAGTAATCCTACTCGATCACCATCGTTAAGCCTGAAGTTGAGATCTTCAAGTGCTCGAACAACGACTCGCCCTTGGTTGTCAGCACCCAGCTGTCCTCCGGTTGCAACTTGTATCAACCGTTTTTTTAATGATCGCCCATTTGCATTGTAAATAGGGAAATCGACGCAAGCATTGTTAAACTCGATAAAAGCCATGGTTGTTTTTTTCTCAGAGCCAGTATGCAATTCGGCGTTTGTACCGACCATAGATGGCGAGGGTAAGGAACCATCCAGTTAGCGCTAAAGCCCCTGAAACCAGCCAGTTTGTCGTTGTGGGTACTCCACCAAGTAATGGTGTACGGATTACTTCAATCAGGTGGTATATAGGGTTCAGGTCGAGTAAGTATAAACCCGCTCTCTGAGGTATCAGATTTGGCATCCACATGATCGGAGTCAGATAGAAGGCAATTTGCAACAGGCTCCCAATTATTTGTGGGAGGTCCCTATACCTTGCACATAATACGCTCAGGAGCAGGGCGACCCAGGCGAGATTCATGGTAACAAGTATAAATCCGGGAATGCTCAAGAACGCGACCAGGCCGATAGGCTTTCCCACGCTTATCAGAACAATTGGGAAGATTACAATGTTGTGTGCGAGAATTAATATGTTGCGCCAGATCATGCGCAATATATGTACAAAAAGTGGAATTGGTAGTTGTTTAATTATTCCTTCCGCTGCAATAAAAGTTGTGCATCCTTCGTTGATGGCTGTGGATATGAAGCTCCACAGGATCATTCCCGCTGCAAGAAATGGTAAAAACTCTTTGATCGGGGCGTTGAAAATTTGGCCAAAAACAATGCCAATTGTGCCAATCATCACTCCCATGCTGATAGTGAGCCAAAATGGCCCTAGCGCGGATCTCCTGTACCGTTGGCGAACATCTTGCCACCCTAACATTCCGACCAAAGAATAACGGCGCGAGGCGGCGAATATGTCCGAAAAAGCGGCGGTTATTGACCTATTTAGCATTAGAGAATCCGGTTTATTGTGAAAAAGCCAGAAATGTGATTTTGCGGGTCTGCCGCCTCCACTTTTCAATCCGCCCATTTTCGCTTCTCCGTACCACGTGTCAACTAAAGAAGTACGGCTATGGGCCTAGGCTCAGTGCGGGCTGGGCTCCATGATGGGTTCAATTGATGTCTTCGGGGTGCCTGGTTCAACCTCGAGCGGAAAGCCGCACCTTTCCTTCAGTGGAAATTCAGCTTTTTTGTGCTTTTCACCGCCTGAGCGTGACATCTATTCGCTGTAGGCTGCTGATTCTCACCAAAAGACGTCATTGGATGGTGAGTTCACAGGAGGAGGGCCTGTATGCCTTTAAGGCGTATTCTTGATGCCATCATTGGGCTGGTACTGATTGTATTCCGGTAGGGATACCGTGCCGTAACAACGTCCCGTCGAAGTCCTAAGTGATTCTTGCGCTAGTCTCGATGTAAGATGGTCGGGGCTGTATTATGTTAGACTGATAAAATGCTATCGTGGCGCTAATTTTGATAGCGCCTGTCTATTCGTATTGGCGTTCAAATGGAGTTTAGAGGATTCGCATGAAAGCAATCGTAACTGGCATCACTGGTCAAGACGGCGCCTACCTGGCGGAACTGCTGCTGGAGAAGGGGTACACCGTTTACGGTACCTACCGTCGTACCAGTTCTGTCAATTTCTGGCGTATCGAGGAGTTGGGCATTCAGTCCAACCCTAACCTGCATTTGGTCGAATATGACCTGACCGACCTGTCGGCCAGCATCCGTTTGCTGCAAACAACTGAAGCCACCGAGGTGTATAATCTCGCCGCGCAGAGTTTTGTCGGGGTTTCGTTCGAACAGCCAATTACCACGGCTGAAATCACCGGCCTTGGCGCGGTGAACCTTCTTGAAGCGATTCGTATCGTTAATCCGAAGGTTCGTTTTTACCAAGCGTCGACGTCCGAAATGTTCGGTCAGGTACAGGCCATTCCGCAGGTTGAAAGCACTCCGTTCTACCCACGTAGCCCTTACGGTGTCGCCAAGCTGTACGCTCACTGGATGACAATCAACTATCGTGAGTCGTACGGTATTTTTGCCACCAGCGGTATCTTGTTCAACCACGAATCGCCACTGCGAGGTCGTGAATTTGTAACTCGTAAAATCACTGACTCCGTTGCCAAGATCAAATTGGGTCTGTTGGACAAGATGGAACTGGGTAACCTTGATGCCAAGCGTGACTGGGGTTTCGCCAAGGAATACGTAGAAGGCATGTGGCGCATGCTGCAGGCCGATGTCCCGGATACGTTTGTTCTGGCGACCAATCGCACCGAAACCGTCCGTGATTTCGTATCCATGGCGTTCAAGGCTGCCGGTATCACTATTTCTTGGTCGGGCACTGCAGAGGCCGAGCAGGGCACTGATGCCGAGACTGGTAAAGTCCTGGTTGTTATCAATCCCAAGTTCTACCGTCCGACTGAAGTTGAGTTGCTGATCGGCAACCCGGCCAAAGCCAAGGAAATCCTGGGCTGGGAGCCGAAGACTTCACTCGAAGAGCTGTGCCGCATGATGGTCGAGGCTGATCTGCGCCGTAACAAGCAAGGGTTCTCTTTCTGATGATCAATGCTGGCAAACGTGCGCTGATTACGGGTATTCACGGTTTTACCGGTCGCTATATGGCGGCTGAGCTGGAAGCTCATGGCTACGAGGTCGTCGGGATGGGTAGTCAACCTTCTGACGATCGCAACTATCACCAAGTAGATCTGGCTGATGCGGTTGGTCTGCGTACGTTGCTGGCAAAGATTCAGCCAGATGTTGTTGTGCACCTCGCCGCGCTGGCATTCGTCGGACACGGTGCAGCGGACGCGTTCTATCAGGTTAATTTGATCGGAACGCGCAATCTTCTCGAGGCGATTGCTGCCTGCGGGAAGACGCTGGATTGCGTATTGATAGCCAGTAGCGCGAACGTGTATGGCAATGCTTCGGGCGGCTTGCTGTCCGAAGCAACGGTTCCGGCGCCGGCCAATGATTACGCTGTCAGCAAGCTGGCGATGGAGTATATGGCCAAGCTTTGGCTGGATCGTCTGCCTATCGTGATCGCCCGGCCATTCAACTACACGGGGGTCGGGCAGGCTGAGAACTTCCTGTTGCCGAAAATCGTCTCCCATTTCCTTCGTAAGGCTCCACGGATCGAATTGGGTAATCTCGACGTTTGGCGCGACTTCAGCGATGTTCGGGCTTTGGTCAAAGCCTATCGTGGGTTGATCGAAGCGAAACCGTTGGGCCAGACTGTGAATGTCAGTTCAGGTAATACACACTCGCTACGAGAGGTCATCGAGTTGTGCAAGGGGTTGACCGGGCATGACATTGAAGTCGAAGTGAATCCAGCATTTGTTCGTGCCAACGAAGTGAAGACCTTGTGCGGGGATAACTCCAGGCTGCGGGAACTGGTTCCCGGGTGGGCAACGCCCGCTCTAAGCGAAACTCTGAGCTGGATGCTGACGGCTGAATAAATGAAGTTAATCCTTTCTGTTGAGCCGGTTCGTTTTCCGCTGACCGGCATTGGTCGCTACACCTATGAGTTGGCGCTGCGACTGCAGCAGAATCCCGAAATTACCGATCTGCAGTTCTTTGCAGGTCGGCGATTTCTACCTTCGCTGCCCGCTGCCTCCGATACATCGGGCAATGGTTATGGTCTCAAACGAGCAGTTCAAAAGAACTTCCTGGCGGTTGAAGCCTATCGTTTGCTGATGCCATTACTCAGGAAGCAAGCACTTAAAGGTCATGGTGATTTTCTTTACCATAGTCCGAATTATTACCTGCCCCCGTTTGCCGGGCGCAGTGTTGCTACCTTTCACGATCTGTCTCCCTTTACGTGGTCCCACTGTCATTCTCCGCAACTTGTGCGTTATCTGCAGAAAGAGCTCAAGACCACATTGGTCAGAGCTGATGCGTTGATAACGGACTCTGAATACACGCGTAAAGAGTTATCCGACTATTTCTCTTGGCCCATTGAGCGTATACACACCGTAGCGCTGGCCAGTTCAGCCGAATTTCATCCCCGATCGGCAGATGCCCTCAGAACGACGCTTTCGCGCCACGGTCTTAAAGTGGGCGGTTATAGCCTGTTTGTAGGCACTATTGAGCCGCGCAAGAACATTGAAACGTTGTTGGACGCTTATTCACGTCTACCACTGGAACTGCGCAAGCGCTGGCCATTGGTTCTGACTGGCTACTATGGCTGGCGGAACGAGGATATCCACCATCGTCTTGAAAGCGCTCGTCGCGAAGGGTGGGCCTTCTATCTGGGATTTGTTCCCAGTGAAGACTTGCCTCTGCTGTTCGCCGGTGCGCGGCTGTTTACTTTCCCTTCGTTGTACGAGGGATTTGGTTTGCCGGTGCTAGAGGCCATGAGCTCGGGAGTGCCCGTTGTTTGCTCGAACAGTTCATCACTACCAGAGGTTGCCGGAAACGCGGCGCTCATGTGTGAGGCGACGGATACGGTGGCGTTGACCGAACTCTTGCAACAGGGTCTGGAAGATGAAACCTGGCGTGCGAGCGCTATTGAGCAGGGATTGTTGCACGCGGCAAAGTTTTCCTGGGAGCGCTGCGCCAGGGAAACTTTTCAGGTTTATCAGAAGGTGGTCAACGGTTAATGATCAAGGTTCTGCATTTCTTCAAAACCTATTACCCAGAGACAATGGGTGGAATAGAGCAGGTCATTTTTCAGATTGCCGAAGGTGGTTTGACGCAGGGGTACGAATCCCAGGTGCTCTATCTCAGTGAGCGAGGGGCTGCACGGAATGAACCGATTGCGAATCATCTGACTCATCGCTCGAAACTGGATCTTCACGTCGCATCCACGGGATTCTCGTTTTCGGCGCTCAAGGATTTTGCTGAGCTGGCCCGAGAAGCGGATATCGTTCATTACCATTTTCCATGGCCGTACATGGACCTCGTTCATTTTTTGAGTCGAGTTCGCAAGCCGACGGTAGTCAGCTATCACTCCGATATCGTCAAACAGAAAACTCTGCTTAAGCTGTATCAACCCTTGATGAATCGTTTCCTGTCGAGCGTTGATTGTATTGTCGCCTCATCGCCAAATTACGCGGAGAGCAGTCCAGTGCTGGCCCGCTTCAAAGATAAGGTGCGTGTTGTTCCATACGGTCTGGATCGTGCGACCTATCCTGTTCCTTCGGCGCAAAAATTGGCATTTTGGCGAGATCAACTGGGTGAGCGATTTTTTCTGTTTGTAGGTGCCTTGCGTTACTACAAGGGGCTGGATTACTTGCTCGAGGCCGCCAGGACCAGCGGATTGCCGGTGGTTATCCTCGGGGGGGGGCATCTTGAGGCGGAACTCAAGGCGCAGGCTGCTGAATCCGATCAGTGCAATGTGATTTTTTTGGGACTCTTACCCGACGAAGACAAGGCTGCACTTCTGATGCTTTGCTATGCCTTCGTTTTTCCCTCGCACTTGAGGTCTGAATCCTTTGGTATCTCACTGCTTGAGGGGGCCATGTACGGTAAACCGATGATTTCTTGCGAGATTGGCTCGGGTACAACTTATATTAATATTGCTGGAGAGACCGGATTGGTCGTTCCTCCCAAGGATTCTGTTGCACTGGCTCAGGCTATGACAACGCTGTGGAACGATCCTGCCACTGCGGCCAGAATGGGCGAAGCCGCCAAGCATCGATTTGAGGACGTATTTTCTTCGGATTTGATGGCGCAATCCTATGCTGATATTTATCGCTCGTTGCTTTGAAATCTCTTTGCACCTTATGTTAAGGGTTACTTGATTCTTCCAGGTGGCCCTGCATGGGCGATGATTTTTACGCTAGCTTCCAATCGAGGACGGATTAGATTTTTGCTGAGTGGTTTTTTCAGCGAGGCAGGTATCCAGTGCGCGATTCAAACGACTTTTAAGTCTGATGGAGTTCTTCTCGATCAAAAAGCAGGCCAGCGTCGATAAGATAGAGTATTAAGGATATGTAACCCGAATAGGGGTAGGTTAAAACGCATCGTGTAGCAGAGCTCTGGATGGCGTCTATCGCAGTTAGGATGGACGAATAAAAATAGAACTAATAACTGTTTGTTCAGAAATAATTGACTTCACCATCTATAGTTCTAATGCTGTTGCAGTTTAGTCTCTTAAAAGCAATACGCATTGTTGAAATTGGCAGCCCAGGTGATTTATTTTTTAGCTGGATAAATTTTCGCGAACTTTACTGTGAATATTCATTACGAACTGCATGTCAGCCGCATGGGGGCAATAGTTGGTATCGTTGTAAACGAGTTCGCCGGCACACAGGATGACGGATGTTTGCCCGACACCCGGTAAATATCCGCTTCAGGAGGCTTTGACGTGGCTAAGAAAGGCGTAATTCAATAAACTGCCCCTCATTTATTGCTTCGGCGACGCGATTTCCGTGATTGCTGAATTGACGCGTCCACTTGCCGGGTCAACATCTGCTGATGTGTACCGTCGGCATTGATTTTTTAACTCAAGGTGCTTCCATGCGATCCAAGACATTCCTGATTACCGGTGGTAATGGTTTTTTGGGGAGTGCACTCATTGATCGGCTGATGATGGAGCCGGATTGTTCTGTCGTCGCGCCGATGCGGTCGAGGGCCGGTGAATATGCTACGGGTGTGCGGGTTCTACCATTCGAGGGTTTAAATGGTGCTAATGACTGGAGCCACGCCCTTGCCGATGTTGATATCGTCGTTCATGCAGCGGCACGTGTTCACGTCATGGATGAAGTGGAGACCGATCCAATCGCTGCTTTTCGTGAGATCAATGTCCACGCGACGTTGAACCTCGCTCGTCAAGCCGCAGTGTCGGGGGTTAAACGCTTCATCTTTATCAGTTCGGTGAAAGTTAACGGAGAGGCAACCGGTCCTGGTACTGCTTTCCGTGCCGACGATGTGCCTGCACCGGCTGACGCCTATGGCGTTTCCAAGTTTGAGGCTGAGCAGGGGCTGCGCCAATTGGCGCAGGTCACAGGTATGGAAGTGGTGATTATTCGCCCGGTTCTGGTCTACGGGCCAGGGGTGAAAGCCAATTTTCTTTCCATGATGCAATGGCTGGCCCGCGGGGTGCCGTTGCCCTTTGGTTCAGTGCGTAATCGTCGCAGTCTGGTATCAGTTGGCAACCTTGTGGATCTTATCCTGACCTGTGCCGAGCATCCGGGGGCGGCAAATCAAGTGTTCATGGCCAGTGATGGCGAAGATGTTTCCACCTCTGAACTTTTGCGCAAAGTGGGCCTGGCGCTGGGGAAGACCAGTCATCTTTTACCCGTGCCGGTATGGATGATGGAGCGGGTATCCGCATTGATTGGGCGGCGTTCGATATCGCAGCGGCTTTTTGGCTCTTTGCAGGTTGATATCAGTAAAAATCGGCAGTTGCTCGGTTGGACGCCGCCCATCAGTCTCGATAAGGGCCTGGACCTGACCGCAAAGCATTTTCTGGAAACGCAAAAATCATGACTTATGGATGGTTTCTCCCAGTCGTCTTCTGTTTATCCTTTATTCTCACGTGGGCCTTACGCCGTTACGCGTTGGCGCGCAGTCTGTTGGATATTCCGAATGCGCGCAGTTCGCACTCAGTGCCTACTCCACGCGGAGGTGGTGTAGCGATAGTGGTGGCATTTGTTTTGGCGCTAGTGGTGTTATGGGGCGTTGGCATGACTTCATCCAGCGCTTTTTTTGCTGTTGCCGGCGCTGGAGGTCTGATCGCGGTAATTGGCTTCATGGATGATCACGGCCATATTGCGGCGCGCTGGCGTCTGCTGGGGCATTTTTTCGCCTCTGGTTGGCTGTTGTTCTGGCTCGGTGGCATGCCTGCTGTCGAGGTATTCGGGGCGCAGGTTGACCTGGGTGTTGCTGGTCATCTGCTGGCGCTGTTCTACCTCGTGTGGCTACTTAATCTTTACAACTTCATGGATGGCATCGACGGCATCGCGGGTGTTGAGGCGATATGCGCTTGCCTCGGCGCATGCCTGTTGTATTGGCTCGTCGATGCAACAGCGTTGATCTGGGCACCGTTGTTGTTGGCGGCGGCGGTCATGGGCTTTCTTTGCTGGAATTTTCCACCGGCAAAGATTTTCATGGGTGATGCAGGTAGCGGTTTTCTTGGCGTTGTTCTGGGAGGGCTTTCTCTCCAGGCGGCGTGGCAAAACCCTTCGCTGTTCTGGGGGTGGCTGATCCTGCTTGGTGTATTTATCGTTGATGCCACTTTTACACTGTTCCGGCGCCTGCTCAGAGGTGACAAGGTTTATGAGGCGCACAGAAGCCATGCCTATCAGTTTGCTTCCAGGGAATATGGTCGGCATTTGCCCGTTACACTCACAACGGGTCTGATCAATCTATGCTGGTTGTTGCCAATTGCGGTAGGTGTTACACGGTTTGGGCTGGGCGGCGTATGGGGTGTACTTTTAGCCTACATCCCTCTGGTTTTTCTGGCGATCAGGTTTCACGCGGGAGAACTTGAAAAGAACGCCGATGGCGCAAAAGATAACCAGTCTGTTATCTAGGTTTAGAGTCATGCTGCTGGCGGGTGATTCATTACGGCGATTGGCATTTGAAGGAGGGAAACTGAGGTGCTTGAAGAGTTAATGGATAAGGTCAGAGAGCGTCTCGTTGGACTTCCACGGCGCCGCAAACGACTGATTCAGGTCGGTACAGACATTTTTCTGGTGTGGAGTGCTCTGTGGTTGGCGTTCATCGTGCGATTGGGTATCGATGATATGTACAACCCGTTCAGGGTCCACTTCTGGTTATTCGTCTGCGCCCCGGTTGTCGCTATTCCTTTGTTCATTCGCTTCGGCATGTACCGTGCCGTCATGCGTTATTTCGGCAATGACGCCCTGATTGCAATTATCAAGGCTGTCAGTTTGTCGTCGCTGATTCTGGCCGTGGTTGTTTACTGGTACAGCAACCACGAAGCAGTTGTGCCTCGCTCGATCATTTTCAACTACTGGTGGCTGAGCTTGGTCATCATTGGCGGGTTGCGGCTATGCATGCGCCAATACTTCATGGGTGACTGGTTTTCAGCTGCTCAGCATGTCCCTTTTGCCAACCGTGATGACGGGTTGACCAAGGTCGCGGTTTACGGCGCGGGCGTCGCAGGCAATCAACTGGTCGCTGCATTGCGAATGGGGCGAGTCATGCGTCCCGTGGCCTTTATCGATGACGACCCGGGTATTTCCGATCGCTCGATCTCGGGTCTGCAGGTCTACAAGCCCAAGCATATTCAGCAGATGATCGATGTCACTGGAGCGCAGGAAATCCTTCTCGCACTGCCATCGTCGACTCGCGCTCGTCGGCGGGAAATTCTCAACTTGCTGGAAGGCTTTCCGTTGCATATTCGCAGCGTGCCGAATTTCTCCGATCTGGCGAGTGGCCGAGTCAAAGTCGAAGATATTCAGGAAGTCGATATTGCAGACTTGCTGGGGCGCGATGCCGTTCCAGCTCAGCCTGATCTTCTCGAGCGCTGTATCAAAGGCAAGACTGTAATGGTGACAGGTGCCGGTGGCTCGATCGGTTCGGAGCTGTGTCGGCAGATTTTCTTGCTTGGTCCGACGACGCTTCTGTTGTTCGAACACAGTGAGTTCAATCTCTACAGCATTCTTTCAGAGCTGGAGCAACGCAGCTCCCGAGAGTCGGCTCCAGTTCGATTGCTTCCCATACTCGGGTCCATACGCCACCAGGACAAATTGCTCGATGTGATGAAAACCTGGAAGGTCGACACGGTTTACCACGCGGCCGCCTACAAGCACGTGCCCATGGTCGAGCACAACATAGCCGAAGGCGTGTTGAACAATGTTATTGGTACACTCAACACCGCTCAGGCTGCCCTGCAGTGCGGTGTATCGAATTTTGTCCTGATCTCGACTGATAAAGCGGTGCGTCCCACCAATGTTATGGGCAGTACCAAGCGCCTGGCGGAATTGACGCTTCAGGCACTCAGCCGAGAAGTCGCCCCAGTGCTGTTCGGTGACAGTGCAAAAGTTTCCCGGGTGAATAAAACCCGGTTCACGATGGTTCGCTTCGGCAATGTGCTGGGCTCTTCGGGTTCGGTTATCCCGCTGTTCCATAGCCAGATCAAGTCCGGTGGCCCGCTGACCGTCACCCATCCGAAGATCACCCGTTATTTCATGACCATTCCCGAAGCCGCGCAACTGGTTATACAGGCCGGTTCGATGGGACAGGGTGGCGATGTGTTTGTGCTGGACATGGGCGAGCCGGTGAAAATCGTCGAGCTGGCAGAGAAGATGATTCACTTGTCCGGTCTGAGTATTCGTTCCGATCGCAACCCGCAGGGCGATATCTCCATCGAGTTCACGGGGTTGCGTCCAGGTGAAAAGCTCTACGAAGAGCTGTTGATCGGTGACAACGTTGCTGCGACACCGCATCCGATGATTATGACGGCCAACGAGGATCACTTGCCTTGGGATGTCTTGAAGTCCCGGCTGACTGAACTGCTCGCCGCTGTCGCAGCGGATGACTATTCCCGAGTTCGCCAGTTGTTGCGCGAAACCGTCAGCGGTTACACCCCGGACGGCGAAATTGTCGACTGGATCTACCAGCAGCGCCGCCTAGAACCCTGATTGTTTCACATCCTGCAACAGACACATTTTTGACAGGCTCCATTCATCGCCTAAGTTTGGGGAGCAGCTTCGGAAAAGCTGCTTTCTCAATTGATGATGGAGCGTCACTAATGCGTACCGGTTTTTTCAACTCTCTGGTTTTTGCCCTGCTCACCAGCGCCTCGATCGTCGCAATTGCGGCTCCTGGGATTGCACCAAAGCCTGAAAAATCGATCATGATGACCGAGGCGGTCACCGTTTCAGTAAGCGACAAGGTCGACCTGAATGGTGCTGATGCCGCGACCTTGCAGAAGGAACTGGCCGGCGTGGGTGAGGCCAAGGCGAAGGCGATTGTTGCGTATCGTGATGATAATGGGCCATTCGCCTCGGTAGATGAATTACTGGAAGTGAAGGGCATTGGCAAGGCGATCCTGGATCGCAACCGCGAGAAGCTGGAAGTGAACTAAGCTGATTATTCAACGCCGAGGGGCCGGTCATTGACCGGCCTTTTTTCGTTCTGATGAGTCATGAGACGTGAACGCGGTACGGGAGAGTTTCGTCGGATCACATAAAATTACGGCTATCATATGGCGTTGAGATTATGCCTATAATAATTCCCTCGGCGCTCAGGTGCGCCTCCGCTGTCCTTCTCTAAAGCTCATCTGGAGTCCCGTCATGAATTCTGCCAAGTCCCAAGGTACAGCCCTCATCACCGGTGCTTCTTCCGGAATCGGCGCCATCTACGCCGAGCGTCTGGCGGCGCGAGGGTTTGATCTGTTGCTGGTGGCTCGCGATCAACAGCGTCTGGAAACTGCTGCGAGCACCTTGCGTGAGACGCACGGTGTAAAGGTCGAAGTGCTAAAGGCCGATCTGACGCAAAAGGACGATGTACTCAAACTTCAGCAACGGTTACGCAGCGATTCAAGCATCAGCCTGTTGGTGAACAACGCAGGCGTGGCTGCCGATGGTCTGCTGGCCAATTCAGATTCCGAACAACTGGAAAGTCTCATTCAGTTGAACATTACTGCCGTGACGCTCCTGGCCTCAGCTGCTGCGGCGAGTTTTTCCAAGGCTGGTCGTGGCACGATCATCAATATCGCCTCGGTGGTGGCATTGTTCCCTGAACGTTTCAATGCCACCTACAGCGCCAGTAAAGCCTACGTGTTGAGCCTGACCCAATCGCTCAATGCCGAACTCGATGGCACCGGCGTCAAGGTGCAAGCGGTGTTGCCAGGCGTAACTCGTACTGAAATCTGGGAGCGCTCGGGTATCGACGCCAGCGGTATTCCCGCCGAAATGGTGATGGAGGCGGGCGAGATGGTTGATGCTTCGCTGGCAGGTCTGGATCAGGGCGAGTTGATCACCATTCCGTCGCTGCCCGATGCGGCTGACTGGCACGCCTATGTTGCCGCCCGTCATGTACTCGCGCCGAACCTTTCGCACAGTTCTGCGGCCAAACGTTACAAGTAAGACTTTCGAAAACATTGAGGTAAACGCGGTATGGATCAGCGTCGAATAGTCGTCACGGGCCTTGGCCTGGTTTCACCCTTGGGCAGCGGTGTCGAAGTTGTCTGGCAGCGCTTGCTCGCCGGACGCTCGGGAATCCGTCAATTGCCGGAGGCGGTGATCGCGGATTTGCCAACCAGGGTTGGCGGCGCGGTGCCGACGATGGAAGAGGATGCAGAAGCCGGTTTTGATCCGGATCGCGCCACGCCGCCGAAAGAACAGAAGAAGATGGATCGCTTCATCATGTTCGCCATGGAGGCGGCTCGTCAGGCTTTGGAGCAGGCCGGATGGCAGCCATCCGAGGCTCACGCTCAGGAACGCACAGCCACGATTATCGGTTCGGGTGTCGGTGGTTTCGGCGCGATTGCCGATGCTGTGCGCACCACTGACAGCCGTGGTCCGCGACGTTTGTCGCCGTTCACCATTCCTTCGTTTCTGGTCAACCTTGCAGCCGGCCACGTATCGATCCGGCACAATTTGAAAGGCCCGTTGGGTGCACCGGTAACCGCTTGCGCCGCCGGGGTTCAAGCGATTGGCGATGCTGCGCGAATGATCCGCGCTGGTGAGGCCGATATTGCGGTGTGTGGTGGGGCAGAGGCGGCGATTGATCGAGTCAGCCTTGCCGGTTTCGCGGCGGCGCGGGCGTTGTCCAGCGGCTACAACGACACCCCCGAGCGCGCTTCACGGCCGTTCGACAGCGGTCGCGACGGCTTTGTGATGGGCGAGGGCGCCGGGTTGCTGGTGATTGAATCGCTGGAACACGCATTGGCTCGTGGTGCTCAACCATTGGCCGAGTTGGTCGGTTACGGCACCAGTGCCGATGCCTACCACCTGACCGCTGGGCCCGAGGATGGCAGCGGTGCGCGACGGGCGATGGAACTGGCTTTGGCCCAGGCCGGGATTGCACCGGGTCAGGTGCAGCACCTCAATGCTCACGCTACGTCTACGCCGGTCGGAGATCTGGGTGAGCTGGCAGCGATCAAAAGTGTGTTTGGCACGGAAAACAAAATTGCCGTGACGTCGACCAAATCCGCTACCGGGCATTTGCTTGGTGCTGCTGGCGGGCTTGAGGCGATCTTTACCTTATTGGCAATCCGCGACCAGGTGGTACCGCCGACGCTCAATCTGGAAAACCCCGACCCGGCGAGCGCGGGTGTGGACATTGTTCACGGTCAGGCACGTTCAATGCCGATCGAGTACGCGTTGTCCAACGGCTTCGGGTTTGGTGGAGTAAACGCCAGCGTGCTGTTCAAGCGCTGGCAGGCTTAATCGTCTGATTGCAGGAGGTGATCGCGGGTGACGTCGAGGATTTTTTGTGCGAAATCGGCATCCGCGATACTGCGCGAAAGCAGCAACGAACCGATCAATGTCGACATGATGACAATGGCCCGGTCGGCAGTCTTTTCACCTTCGAGGGTCTGTTCGATCTGATCCAGTCGCGCATTGAGTATTTTGTCGGTGGTCGGGCTGGGTTGCCCTCGCAAGCCGAGTTCAGAAGAAATGGTCAGCAGTGGGCAGCCTTCGTGGGGCGAAGTCTGATGCCATTCGGACAAGTAGGTCTCGATGAACGCCTCGAGTGGATGTTCCTGGGAGAATAACTCCTCACACAACTCGTCGACCTGATCGCTGGCCTCTTGCAAAGCCTTCTCGACCAAATCGTCCTTGGATTTGAAGTGCGAGTAAAAACCGCCGTGGGTCAGCCCCAAGGCTTTCATCAGCGGCTGCAGTCCGGTCGCACCAATTCCGTCCTTGCGAAAGCGTGCCGAAGCTTCCTTGATGATGCGCTGATGGGTCTGGGCTTTATGGTCCTGCGAGTAACGCATTTGGAACTCTCCGCAACAATGTCGCCATCTTAACCACGGAAAATTAAATGGTGACTGTACTTCTACTCCAAAAAGCTCGCGGATAAGTCTCTTGGTTACATAAAAAACAAACCCCGCCAATCTGGCGGGGTTTTTGTTAGCGGTCTTGTGCTTCCTTGGCGTCCGCTTCGGCATTGCGTGCGGCTACGCGCTTGCGTTCTTCATCGGTCAGTTCGACCTTGGTGGCGGTGTCGCGCAACATCATCAGACCGCCAACGATCGAGCCGATTGCAACGACCAGAATCAACCAGGCATACCAGGGCATAACGGCTCTCCTTAAGGGCAGATCGACGGGCGAGGATTTCGCCGTGCGACGCTGCATACCACTTTTGAGCGAAATGAATCCGCAGTGGTTCCATTCTAGGCGTGTTATGCCCTGAGCACCGCTTTGGGCTCAGGAGAAGATCAAAAGATCGCTGCCTCGTTTCACTCGTGAGCTCCTACAAATATGTTCGGCGTCCTTATCAGTGCTTACAACCCGGTCAGCATTGCGTCAGCGGGGGCGTTGGCACGCAGATGCCCAGTCAGCAGGAAGTAACCAAATCCCACCGCCATGAAGCCGAGGAAGATCAGCCCGATCAATGCATTGAACCAGGCCATGGCCACCAGACAAACCACCGCCAGCACCAGCGCGATGATCGGCACCAGCGGATAACACGGCGCGCGGAAAGTACGTTCCAGATTCGGTTCCGATTTACGCAGTTTGAACAGGCTGAGCATGCTCATGATGTACATCACGATGGCGCCGAATACTGCCATGGTGATCATCGCTGCGGTCAGCGTCATGCCGCCGAGATTGATCAAGCCATCGCTGTAAATCGCCGCGATACCGATGATGCCGCCGACAATGATCGCCCGATGCGGGGTCTGAAACCGCGAAAGTTTGGCCAGCGAAGCCGGCAGATACCCGGCGCGGGCGAGGGCGAAGAACTGGCGCGAATAGCCGAGGATGATCCCGTGGAAACTCGCGACCAGACCAAACAGACCGATCCACACCAGCATATGCAGCCAGCCTGAGCTGTCGCCAACCACAGCTTTCATTGCCTGTGGCAGTGGGTCGTTGATGTTGGCCAATGCACGCCAGTCGCCAACGCCACCGGCGAAGAACATCACGCCCATCGCCAGCAAAACCAGAGTCAGAATGCCGCTGATATACGCCTTGGGAATCGTGCGTTTCGGGTCCTTGGCTTCTTCGGCGGCCATGGCTGCGCCTTCGATGGCAAGGAAGAACCAGATCGCAAATGGAATCGCCGCGAACATCCCGGCGATTGCAGGTGCGCCGAACGTATCCGAACCGGCCCAGCCATTGAGGGCAAAGCTGCTGAAGCTGAAGGCCGGGGCGACCACGCCCATGAACACCAACAATTCGGCGACGGCCAGCACGCAGACGATCAGTTCGAAGGTCGCCGCCAGTTTTACACCAAGAATGTTTAGCCCCATGAACACGATGTAGGCGCCGACCGCTGCGTGTTTCGGGTCGAGTGCCGGAAACTGCACATTCAGGTAGGCGCCAATCGCCAAGGCAATCGCTGGTGGGGCGAAGACGAATTCGATCAGCGTTGCCAGCCCGGCGATCAATCCTCCTTTTTCACCGAACGCACGACGGCTGTAGGCAAACGGCCCACCTGCGTGCGGGATCGCGGTGGTCAGTTCTGTGAAGCTGAAGATGAAGCAGGTGTACATGGTCGCGACCATGAATGAGGTCACCAGAAAACCTAATGTACCGGCCACGCCCCAGCCGTAACTCCAGCCGAAATACTCCCCGGAAATCACCAGCCCCACGGCGATGCCCCACAAGTGCAGCGTGCCCAGCGTGGGTTTGAGTTGTGTGTTCATGCGTTTGCTCCCTGAACGGTTTGGAAAGCTCGGGGGAGGGCGTGTGCAGTGGGCGTGCCAGTGCGGAAAAACAAGTCGTTATGAGCTGAAAGGGGTCGTATCGAGGATGTTTGCTGCTGGATGGCTGCATTTTGTGCGCCAGTCGGGTGCGATATCGTTAGCGATGCCTCTATCGCCAGCAGGCTGGCTCCCACATTTGGAGCGTCAGCCTGTTGGCGATGGTTTGAACGCTGCTGTAAAGC
This sequence comes from Pseudomonas sp. NPDC087346, assembly GCF_044744235.1. Lineage (NCBI taxonomy): Bacteria > Pseudomonadati > Pseudomonadota > Gammaproteobacteria > Pseudomonadales > Pseudomonadaceae > Pseudomonas > Pseudomonas sp. NPDC087346. The sequence continues at coordinate 23,490 of NZ_JBIUXX010000038.1, read as the reverse complement.
CCGCATAAACCCACTCTTTACGCTTTCTTTATGCCCAGCCAACCCCCTCGGCCTCGCTCCTTTACAGCCTCTTTTCCGACAATCACTCCACACGCGGCAATACGCCGTAAAACGGAGATCTTCCATGAGCGTTCTGGACGGGGTGTCCCTGCTGCTGGCAGCGGGGCTGTTCATTTATCTGTTGGTTGCGCTGTTGCGCGCGGATCGGAACTAGGAGCGGCTATGCACAGTTATGACTATTGGCTGATCCTCGCGTTTTTCGCGGTGGTTCTGCTGCCGGCGCCGTTTCTCGGGCGCTTCTACTACAAAGTGATGGAAGGTCAGCGCACCTGGCTGACGCCGATTCTCGGCCCGGTCGAGCGCGGCTGTTATCGCGTTGCCGGTGTCGATCCGCAGGCCGAACAGAGCTGGCAGAAATACACGCTGGCTCTGCTGGCGTTCAACCTCGCCGGTTTCCTGCTGCTGTTCGCGATCCTGTTGTTCCAGGATCATCTGCCGCTCAACCCGCAGAATCTGCCGGGCCAGGAGTGGACGCAGGCGTTCAACACCGCGGTCAGTTTCATGACCAACACCAACTGGCAGTCCTACAGCGGCGAAGCGACCCTCAGCTATCTGAGCCAGATGGTCGGCCTCACCGTGCAGAACTTCGTCAGCGCCGCCACCGGTCTTGCCGTGCTGGTTGCGCTGTGTCGCGGTATCGGTCGCAAATCGACCAAGACCCTCGGCAACTTCTGGGTCGACATGACTCGTGCCACCCTCTACGGCTTGCTGCCACTGTGTTTGCTGCTGGCGCTGTTTCTGGTGTGGCAGGGTGTGCCGCAGACCTTCGCGCATTACGTGAATGCGGTGACCATGCAGGGGGTTGATCAAGTGATCCCGCTCGGCCCGGCCGCCAGCCAGATTGCGATCAAGCAACTGGGTACCAACGGCGGTGGCTTCTTCGGGGTTAACTCGGCGCATCCGTTCGAGAACCCGACTGCGTGGAGCAACCTGTTCGAAGTCGGCTCGATCATTCTGATCCCGGTGGCGCTGGTGTTCACTTTCGGCCACTACGTGAAAGACCTGCGTCAGAGCCGCGCAATCATCGCCTGCATGTTGGCGCTGTTCCTGATCGGCGGCGCGACCTCGCTGTGGGCCGAGTACCAACCGAACCCGACGCTGAACAACGCTGCCGTCGAACAGACGGCACCGCTGGAAGGCAAGGAAGCACGCTTCGGCACCACCGCCACGGTGCTGTGGTCGGTGACTACCACTGCCGCGTCGAACGGCTCGGTCAACGGCATGCATGACAGCCTCAACCCGCTCAGCGGCATGGTTGCGCTGGTGAACATGATGGTCGGCGAAGTGATCTTCGGCGGCGTCGGTGCCGGGCTCTACGGGATGTTGCTCAACGTGCTGATCGCGGTGTTCCTCGCCGGTCTGATGATTGGTCGCACGCCGGAATACCTCGGCAAAAAACTGCAAGCCAAAGAAGTGCAATTGCTGGTGGTGACCCTGCTGGTGATGCCGGTCGGCGTGCTGGTGCTGGGCGCAATCGCCGCGAGCGTGCCATCGGCGGCGGCGACCATCAGTAACCCCGGGCCGCACGGCTTTAGCCAGTTGCTGTACGCCTACACCTCGGCGAGCGCCAACAACGGTTCGGCGTTCGGTGGTCTGAGTGCGAACACTCCGTTCCATAACTTGATGCTGGGTCTTGGCATGTTAATCGGGCGCTTCGGTTACATCCTTCCTGTACTGGCTCTGGCCGGCAGCCTGGCGATGAAGAAAACCGCACCGATTGGCCAGAACAGCTTCCCGACCCATGGCCCGCTGTTCGTGACCCTGTTGACCGTGACCATTTTGCTGGTGGGTGGCCTGACCTTCTTGCCGACCCTGGCACTGGGCCCAATTGCTGAACACCTGAGCATGGGCTTCTAAGGAGTTGATGATGAATATGCCCGCAATCAAACCTGCCGCCGTCAAAGCGCCGGAACAAGCGAAAACTTCGATTTCGGCCCTGTGGCGTCCGGCGCTGGTGCAAGCTTTCGTCAAGCTCGACCCTCGGCAACTGAAGCGCTCGCCAGTGATGCTGGTGGTCGAACTGACCGCCATTTTCACCACCGTCCTGTGCTTCATTCCCGATGCCGAGGTACCGACCTTCGTCGCTGCGCAAATCGCGCTGTGGCTGTGGTTCACCGTGCTGTTCGCCAACTTCGCCGAAGCACTGGCCGAAGGTCGCGGCAAGGCCCGCGCTGACAGTCTGAAGGCTGGCAGCGAAGGCCTCAGCGCCCGGCGCAAACTGGCCAATGGCAGCTTCCAGGTGGTGCCTGCCACCGCGCTGCGCAAAGGTGATGTGGTACGCGTCGAAGCGGGGGAGATGATCCCCGGTGACGGCGAAGTCATCGAAGGTATCGCCGCGGTCAACGAGGCAGCGATCACCGGTGAATCGGCGCCAGTCATCCGTGAGTCCGGGGGCGACCGTTCGGCCGTCACCGGTAACACCCGACTGGTGTCCGACTGGCTGCTGGTGAAGATTACCGTCAACCCCGGTGAATCGACTCTCGACCGCATGATCGCATTGGTCGAAGGCGCCAAACGCCAGAAGACTCCGAACGAAGTCGCGCTGGACATCCTGCTGATCGGCCTGACGCTGATCTTCCTGGTGGTGGTCGTGACCCTGCAACCGTTCGCCCGCTTCGCCAACGGCAGCCTGCCGCTGGTGTTTCTGGTGGCGCTGCTGGTGACGCTGATTCCGACCACCATTGGCGGACTGTTGTCAGCCATCGGTATTGCCGGGATGGACCGTCTGGTACGTCTCAACGTGATCGCCAAATCCGGCCGTGCGGTGGAAGCGGCGGGTGACGTGCATGTGTTGTTGCTGGACAAAACCGGCACCATCACCTTCGGTAACCGTCGTTGCAGCGCGGTGTATGCCGCGCCGGGCGTCAATGCCCGCGATCTGGCCGAAGGCGCGTTGTTTGCCTCGCTGGCGGACGAAACCGCTGAAGGTAAATCCATCGTCGAGTTTCTGCGTGGCACCAACTCGCTGCCTGAGCCGGCACTGGATAGCTTGACCGCCGTACCGTTCAGCGCTGAAACCCGCCTGTCCGGTGTCGACTATCAGGGCCGCGTGTATCGCAAAGGCGCGGTGGATTCGCTGCTGGCGTTCATCGGTCAACAACGTGGCGATCTGGCCCCGGCGCTGTCCCGTGAAATCGACAAGATTGCCCAGAGTGGCGGCACGCCGTTGCTGGTTTGTGCCGACGGCAAACTGCTTGGCGCAATTCACCTCAAGGACGTGGTCAAACCGGGTATTCGCGAGCGTTTTGCCGAGCTGCGCAAACTGGGCATCCGCACCGTCATGGTCACCGGCGACAACCCGCTGACCGCTGCGGCAATCGCTGCCGAAGCTGGCGTCGATGACGTGCTGGCCGAAGCGACGCCGGAGAAGAAACTCGCACGCATTCGTCTCGAGCAGAACGACGGTCGTCTGGTCGCCATGTGCGGCGACGGCGCCAACGATGCTCCGGCGCTGGCCCAGGCTGACGTCGGCATGGCAATGAACGACGGCACGCAAGCCGCACGCGAAGCGGCGAACATGGTCGATCTCGACAGCGATCCGACCAAGCTGCTGGACGTGGTGCAGATCGGCAAGGAATTGCTGGTGACTCGTGGCGCCCTGACGACCTTTTCCATCGCCAACGACGTGGCCAAATACTTCGCGATTCTGCCGGCGCTGTTCGCCTCGATTTATCCGCAACTGGGGGTGCTGAACATCATGCATCTGACCAGTCCGCAGAGCGCGATCCTCTCGGCCATCGTCTTCAACGCGCTGATCATCGTTGCGCTGATTCCGCTGGCGCTGCGTGGCGTGCGGGTGCAGGCGGCGAGTGCGGCGGCATTGCTGCGACGCAATCTGCTGATTTATGGCTTGGGCGGGATTCTGGTGCCGTTTGTGGGGATCAAGGCGATCGACATGCTGTTGACGGCGTTGCATCTGGTTTAACCCATTCGCGAGCAGGCTCGCTCCCACTTTGAAATGCATTCCCCTGTGGGAGCGAGCCTGCTCGCGATGAATGCACCGCTGGTTCTCCTGAATCAACGCAGTACTTGTTCTCTGAATTCGAGGATTTTGAAATGTCCACAATGATACGTCCGGCCCTGAGCCTGCTGGTGCTGATGACCCTGATCACCGGCGTCGCCTATCCACTGGTCGTCACCGGTGTCGCGCAAGTCGCGTTCCCCGATCAGGCCAATGGCAGCCTGGTGCATGACGCCGACGGCAAAGTCCGTGGCTCATCGCTGATCGCCCAGGATTTCGTCGGTGATGCGTGGTTCCACCCACGGCCATCGGCTGGTGCTTTCGCTACTGTTTCGAGCAGCGCAAGCAACCTGGCGCCGAGCAACCCGGCACTGGCCACTCGCGTGATCGACGACGCCAACAAGTTGCAGGTTCCCGGCCAGGGCCCGGTGCCATTGGCGCTGTTGACCACCTCCGGCAGTGGCCTTGATCCGCACTTGCCACCGGCAGCAATTGCCTATCAACTGGCGCGAGTTGCGGCGGCGCGGAATCTGCCGGTGTCGACTCTTCAGCAACTGCTCGATGCGCATATCGAACAGCCGCTGGTGGGGCCGCCAGTGGTCAACGTGCTTGAGCTGAACATCGCGCTGGAAAAGCTCTGATTCGGCGTGGCGTCGAATCGCCAGCAGGCTGGCTCCCACAAGGAAATGTGAGCTCCTGTGGGAGCCAGCCTGCTGGCGATGGCGGCATTCCATGCAATACACAAACTTCAGGAAGAGAATTTCAAGCATGAGCGATTCCGGCCGCGCCGATGCGCTGTTAGCAGACCTGCCCCGCGATGGCCGTGGCCGGCTGAAAGTATTCCTCGGTGCCGCGCCCGGTGTAGGCAAGACCTATTCCATGCTTCAGGCTGCCCACACCCAATTGCGCCAGGGCGTGAAGGTCATCGCCGGGGTCGTCGAAACTCACGGCCGCGCCGAAACCGAAGCACTGCTCGGCGGCTTGCCCCAGCAGCCGCTGGTGCGCTCGGAATACCGTGGCGTGATGCTCGAAGAAATGGACCTCGACGGCCTGCTCGCGGCCAGGCCGAAACTGGTGTTGGTCGATGAACTGGCTCACAGCAATGCCCCCGGCAGTCGCCACGCGAAACGCTGGCAAGACATTCAGGAACTGCTCGCCGCCGGCATCGACGTGTACACCACGGTCAACGTCCAGCATCTGGAAAGTCTCAACGATCAGGTGCGCGGCATCACCGGCGTGCAGGTGCGCGAAACCCTGCCGGACTGGGTCCTGCAAGAAGCCTTTGAGCTGTTGCTGATCGACCTGCCGCCGCGCGAATTGCTCGAGCGTCTGCGTGAAGGCAAGGTCTACGTGCCAGAGCAGGCGCGGGCGGCCATCGATGCGTTTTTTACCCAGACCAACCTCACCGCGTTGCGCGAACTGGCGATGCAAACGGCGGCGGCGCAGGTCGATAACGATCTCGCCCAAGGCTATCGACAACTCGGTCAGGCCGCGCCGGCAGTGCGTGGTCGTTTGCTGGTCGGTGTTGATGGCGATGCGCATGCCGAACGTCTGGTTCGTCATGCCAGCCGCGTTGCCCAGCGTCGGCATTTGCCGTGGAGTCTGGTGCATGTCGACAACGGCACTGTGCGCGACGAGCAATCGCGCCTGCGCTTGCAAAATGCCCAGCAACTGGCCGAGCGACTCGGCGGCGAAGTGGTGCTGCTGCGTGCCGGCGAAGTGGCGAAAACCCTGATTCAGCATGCCGCCGAACGTCGGGCAAGTCTGGTGCTGGTCGGCCAGTCTCGACCAGGTTTGCGCCGCCGTTTGTTTGGCGGTGGTCTGGCGGCGCGGTTGCTGCGTCAGGCCCATGGGCTGGAAATCAACGTCCTCGACAGCGATCAGGAACACCATCAGCCACGCCTGCGCACCACACCGACGCTGGTCTGGTTTGACTACGCGTTGGCGCTGGTCGCGACGGTGCTGGCCAGCGCATTGGCGTGGGCTGTTTCCAGCGTATTGCCGCTGCCGAACATCTCGCTGGTGTTCCTCGCAGCGGTGTTGCTGGTGGCGGTGCGCAGCAGTCTGGGGCCGGCACTGGCCTGTGCGGCGCTATCGTTTTTGACTTACGATTTTTTGTTTATTCCGCCGAATTTTTCCTTCGCCATTCAGCGTGAAGAAGACGTTCTGACCCTGTGTTTTTTCCTGCTGATGGCGGCGCTCACCGGCAATCTCGCGGCACGTCAGCGTCGACAATTGCAGGCGCTGCGCGACACCCAGGAAGAGACCACCGAACTGCTCGATCTGTCGCGCAAACTGACTGCCGCCACCGACCGTCAAGCGGTGGTCAGTGCTGCCGCCCAGCACCTCAATGGCTGGAGCGATCTGCAACTGTGCCTGCTCAATCGTGACGGGCAGGGCGGCTGGAAAGTCGAGACTGGCGGACCGCTGCAGTTCTCTGAATCCGAGCGCGCCGCCGCCGATTGGGCCTGGCAACACGATCAACCGGCCGGCATGGGCACCGGCACCTTGCCGCTCGGTCGTTGGTGGTGGTGGCCGCTGTCGGTGGAAGACGGGCCGCTGGCATTGCTCGGTGTTTGCGCCAAAGAAGGCCAGACCTTGAGCGGTCAGCGTCGGCGTTTGCTCACGGCGTTGAGTCAGCCACTGGCGCAGGCATTGGCTCGTGCGCAACTGGCGGATGATCTGGAAGCTGCACGGCTACATGGCGAAACCGAGCAACTGCGCAGCGCGTTGCTGGCGTCGGTGTCCCACGATCTGCGCACGCCGCTGACCGCCATGCGCGGCAGCATCGACAGCCTGTTGGCGCTCGGCGAAGCGATCCCGCTGGAAGATCGTCGCGAACTGCTGGAAGGCACTCGCGATGAAGCCGAGCGCCTCGACCGCTACATCCAGAATCTGCTGGACATGACCCGTCTCGGTCACGGTGCATTGAAGCTGGCACGGGATTGGGTGTCGCCGGCGGACATCTTCGGCAGTTCGCTCAATCGTCTGCGTGCGGTGCTGGCGCCGTTGCAGGTCAGCACTGATGTGCCCGCCGAACTGCCGCTGCTGTTCGTGCATGCGGCGTTGATCGAGCAGGCGCTGGTCAATGTGATGGAAAACGCTGCACGATTCTCACCCACCCATGGCCGCTTGCAACTGAGTGCCGGGGCCAATAAAGAAGAGATTTTCTTCTCGGTCAGCGATGAAGGGCCGGGGATTCCCGAGGACGAACGGGCGAAGATTTTCGACATGTTCTACACCGCCGCACGCGGTGATCGCGGAGGCCAGGGCACAGGCCTCGGGCTGGCGATCTGTCAGGGCATGGTCGGTGCGCATGGCGGGCGTATCAGTGTCGCCGACGGCATCGACGGGCGCGGCACCTGCATCACCTTGCACCTGCCGTTGCAGACGCAACCGGGGATGGACAATGAAGCCTGATCCCGGCTGCGCTACTCTCTTGCCAATCTTTTGTGTCGATGTGAATTCATGAGCCAGACCGCGACCATTTTGGTCATTGATGACGAACCGCAAATTCGCAAGTTTCTGCGTATCAGCCTCGCCTCGCAGGGCTACAAAGTGCTCGAGGCCGGCACCGGTGCCGAGGGCCTCGCTCAAGCCGCGTTGAACAAGCCGGACTTGCTGGTGCTCGACCTCGGCCTGCCGGACATGGACGGCCAACAAGTGCTGCGCGAGTTTCGCGAATGGGCCACGACGCCGGTGCTGGTGCTGTCGGTGCGCGCCAGCGAAGGGCAGAAGGTCCAGGCTCTGGATGGCGGCGCCAATGATTACGTGACCAAGCCGTTCGGCATTCAGGAGTTCCTCGCTCGGGTGCGCGCATTGCTGCGTCAGGCACCGGCCGGGGAAGCGCAGCCAGCGGCGCTGAGTTTCGGCCCGTTGACGGTGGATCTGGCTTATCGGCGGGTGCTGCTCGATGGCGTCGAAGTGGCGCTGACCCGCAAGGAATATGCCGTGCTGGCGCAACTGGCGCGGCACCCGGGGCGGGTCATCACGCAGCAGCAGTTACTCAAGGATATCTGGGGGCCGACCCATACCGAGGACAGCCATTACCTGCGGATTGTGGTCGGGCACTTGCGTCAGAAACTGGCGGACGATCCGACCCGGCCACGGTTTATCGTGACTGAGGCGGGGGTTGGATATCGGTTGCTGGAATCCTTGGGATAGACGTCTACCGCTAAAAGATCGCAGCGTGCCGCAGCTCCTACAGAGGACGCATTCCAGGGTAGGAGCTGCGGCACGCTGCGATCTTTTGATCTTTATTGCTGTTGTTCACTTTCGTATCGATCCAGCGTATCCCGGGCAATTTCGCGTCCCAGTGCGATCAATTCCGGTGCCTTGTAGAACTCGAAAAACCTGCAAACCCGCTTCGGTACGTTGATCAGAATATCCGGCGGATACCCGGCAATCTTGTACTGCGCCAGCGAGGTCTGCATCACCTCGAAACTCTGGTTGATCAAATCCAGCAACGACGCCGGCCCGACATTATCGATGATGAACGAACCGGTCGCGGACTTCGGCGCACCTGCGCGCTCGGGGGCGGCGGCCGGTTGCTGACTTTCCGGCTCGGCGCCTTCGAGCCATGGATTGATTTCCGCGGCCTCGGCGCGCAACGCCTCCTGTTCGAGCTTGAGCAGTTGTTCGGCCTGTGTGCGGCGGAACGGCATCTTCGAACCCAGCGAACTGATCAGGCTGTCGAAGCGCGAGCGAAATGCGGCGGGGCGCTCGATTACCGGCAGTTTGTAATGGCGTTGGTTAGTCGAGTTGAGGTTGACCGCGATGATCAGATCACAGTGGCTGGACACCACTGGCACGATCGGCAGCGGATTGAGAATGCCGCCGTCGACCAGCATCCGGTTGCCTTGCATCACCGGGGTGAACAGGCTGGGAATCGCTGCTGAGGCGCGCATTGCCTGATGCAGGCAGCCTTCCTGAAACCAGATTTCCTGTTGGTTGGTGAGGTCTGTGGCGACAGCGGTATAGGGGATGCGCAGGTCTTCGATGTTCATTTCGCCGACGATCTTGCGGATCTGCCCGAAAACCTTTTCACCACGAATCGCGCCGAGCCGGAAACTCACGTCCACCAGGCGCAGAACGTCGAGATAGTCGAGGCTTTCGATCCAGTTGCGATACTCGTCCAGCTTGCCGGCGGCGTAGATCCCGCCGACCACCGCGCCCATCGAACAACCGGCAATGCAGGCGATGTCGTAGCCGCGTTTTTCGATTTCTTCAATGACCCCGATGTGGGCATAGCCCCGGGCGCCGCCGGAACCCAGCACCAGTGCGACTCGTTTTTTCATCAGACTTCCTCCGGTCAAGGTTGCACAATGCACCCATCGAACGGTCGGCTCAATCGTCAGGAACGATTGATAGCGCCATGGCGTCGTTTTTTCGATACTGGTTGACGGCTCGACGCTATCCTTGTCGCCACGAGTCTTTGCAGGGCGGACAAGGCACTTTTTCGCCGCCGCATCGTCTTACCTGCACGACTGTTGACCTATCTTTGAGGTGTGAGTGATGAAAGCCTGGATCTGTGTACCGTTGATTGCTCTGGCATTGGCCGGTTGCGCCGGTAAAACCGCTTACCGCGACAGCTGCGGCAGCCAGCTCGACGCGGCATGGCACGAACTGGATCTGGCCAAGGCCGAAGGCTTTGCCGGCACCGTGAGTTACTCCAAAGCCCTGTCGTTGCTGACGGCAGCCAAGACTCAACAGCAATTCGAAGGCTTCCAAGGTTGCTCCAGCAAGGCCGAAAAAGCGCGTTTTTACATTCGCGAATCCCGCGCCGGACGTTAAGCTGCTGACGTGAAGCAAGGATGCTGCGTTCGCGAAACGCCACACTCATCCGCAAAGTCATTGAACCAAGGAGCAAGTGATGTCTGCGTTGGTTGACCGCTTGGTGGCTCATATCCTGAGTCTGGAAGTGCGGGTGTTGGCGTGTCAGGCGCGTTTGACCGCGCGCACCGACCCCGAGGCGTTGCATGATCTGCGCACCACCGTACGGCGCTTGCGCAGTCTGCTGCGGCCGTTGCGCGGGTTGCCCGGTGTCGAACAGCTGGAAAGCGCGGCGGCGAGTGTCGGGCAACTGACCACGCCGTGGCGGGATCGCGAGGTGCTGGCGGCGTACCTGCTCAAGCACGATCAGCCCGCAGCCGCGCAGCGACGCATGATGCAAATGGCCGAGGCCTATCCGGCGCTGGCGGCGAGTGCCGAAGTGGCGTCGTTGTTGATCATTCTTGATGCCTTTCCACGGTTCTTGCGCGCATCGCAGCGTCAGGGCCTGCTCAAAGGTCTGGGTAAACGCATCGAAAAACGCCTCGACAAGCAGTGGCAGAAACTCGATCAAGCGCTGCACGATCCAGCACATGACCGTCATCGTCTGCGTTTGCTGATCAAGCGTGTGCGCTATGGCATCGAGGCCTATCCCGAACTGGATCGGCTGCCCGAAGCGGCGCTGCCGCGCTTGAAGTCTGCACAAGGCGCCTTGGGCGACTGGCACGATTGCTGGCAATGGCTGGCGCGGGCTGAACTGGAGCCGGATCTGCAACCCTGCGTAGCGACCTGGCAGTCGACCATGATCAAGGCTGAAATCAAGGCTGATCGGGTCCTCGAAAAACTCAGCTCAAGCTGCTTCAAATAATCCTGTAATCCCCCGAAACTCCAGTGGGAGCCAGCCTGCTGGCGATAGCTGTATGTCAGCCGACATGAATGTTGGATGCTCAACCATCATCGCCAGCAGGCTGGCTCCCACAGGGAAATCATTGTTCTCAGGTTCGTGCGCGGCCTTTCTGTCAGTCTATTTGACCGGAATAGACGCTGCGGCGCTCTGCCATGCTGGTTAAGATCAGGGCATTCCCTTTGCGTTTTCTGAGGTTGTCATGCAATTTTCCGATCTGCTGGACGCTGTTCGCCGTCATCCGGAGTTGTCGATCCCGGCAGAGTGGGCACAGGGCCGCGCGAGTTTCGGCGGCTTGATCGCCGCGCTGCAATACGAAGTCATGCGTGCCAGGGTTCCGGCAGATCGCCCGGTGCGCTCGTTGGCGATCACCTTCGTCGGGCCGGTCGAACCGGGTGTACCAGTGAGCTTCGATGTCGAAGTCCTGCGTGAAGGCAAAGCCGTCAGTCAGGTGCTCGGTCGAGCAGTGCAGAACGGTCAGGTTGTGACGCTGGTGCAGGGCAGTTTTGGCGCGTCGCGAGTCTCGGAAGTGGCGGTGCCGGCGCATCCCGCCCCGGAGATGAAACACTGGGACGAGTGTCAGGAGTTGCCTTACATCAAAGGCGTGACCCCGGAGTTCATGCGCCATCTGGCGATGCGCTGGAGCGTCGGCGGCTTGCCGTTCACCGGCAACAAATCGCGGGACATGGGCGGTTGGGTGCGCCTGCGTGGCGATGTGAAGGAGGAGCCGATCAACGAGTCCTACATTCTCGCGCTGGTGGATGCGTGGCCGCCGTCGCTGTTGCCGCACCTCAAGCACGTGGCGCCCGGCAGCACGCTGACCTGGACCATCGAATTCGTTCAGCCGCTAAAGGATGTGAGCACGCTGGACTGGTGCAAGTATCTGGTGCAAACCGACTACGCCGCCGACGGTTACGGGCATGCCGCCGCCAAGCTGTGGAGCGCGCAAGGCGAATTGATCGCCATGAGCCGTCAGACGGTAACGATCTTTGCCTGAATCAATGCCGACCGTGGCGCTGCAAACCGAGCGCCGCGACGATACCAATCACGCCAATGGCGACGCTGGCCAGACTCAGGCTGAACACGCCGGACACGATCAGCAAAAACGCGACAATGAACAACGGCACGGCAATCAGGTGCAACACCAGATTGGTCGGATGCTGATGATTGTTCGGGTACGCGTGCCATTGCCACGCGGGAAGATTGGGGTGACGTTTGCCCATGTTGCTACTCCTCATTCCATTTGGACTCAATGGTTGAAGAATAGGCGCGAGCGAGGAGGGCGGCGAATCAAGGTTGGCTATTGAAGTGATAGCGACAATGGTCAAATTCGATGTCGTTTTGGCTGCAGCCATCGCCAGCAGACTAGCCCCCACAAGGAGTCTGTGTGAACTTCAAATCCCCTGTGGGAGCTAGCCTGCTAGCGATTAGTTCTCAGAGTTTCAACTGACCGATAGCCTTGCTCAATTCCCCGGCCAACGTCGCCAACTCATTACTGGTCGTCGCCGAATCCACCGTCTGCTGCACGGTGTTTTCCGTCACATCACGAATACTCACCACCGCCCGATTCATCTCCTCGGCAACCTGACTCTGCTGCTCGGCGGCCACCGCAATCTGCGTGTTGCTCTCGCGCATCTGCGCCACCGCGCCAGTGATTTCCGCCAGCGCTTCACCGGCCTCCTGCGCCTGCTGCACGCAGTCGTCAGCCTTGTATGAACTCTCTTGCATGAAATCCACCGCATCGCGAGTGCCGGCCTGCAACGCCGACACCATGGTGGTGATTTCATCGGTCGACGCCTGCACCCGTTTGGCCAGGTTGCGTACCTCGTCGGCGACCACTGCAAAGCCCCGGCCCATTTCACCGGCCCGGGCCGCTTCGATGGCGGCGTTGAGCGCCAGCAGATTGGTTTGCTCGGCGATGCTGTGGATCACGCTGACCACGCCGTTGATCTTCTGACTGTCCTCGGCCAGTCGCTGAATCATCTCGGCGGTCTGCTGCACGCCGCTGGAAAGTCCGGCAATCGAATGCTGCACCCGCGCGACCACTTGCTGGCCACTGCCAGCGAGGCTGTCGGCAGTCTGCGACAAATCGCGAGTGGCGCCGGCATGCTGGGCGATGTGGTAAACCGTGGCGGTCATTTCATTGATCGCGGTGGCGGCCTGATCGGTTTCGCTTTGCTGGCCGAGCATGCCGTGACGCACTTCATTCATGCTCGCCGCCAGCCGTGCCGCGCCGACATCCAGTTGTCGTGCGGTATCGGCGACGGTGCCGACCACGCGCTGATAACCGGCCTGCATTGCGTTGAACGCATTGGCCATCTGCCCGACCTCATCCTTGCAGGCCAGCGGCACACGGGCCGACAGATCGCCGCTTTTTTCCACATGCAGCATCACGTCTTTCAAGGTATTGAGTTGCGCGAGCAGGAAACGGATCAGCAGTTGCGAGGCACAGAGCATGGCGAACATCAGGATGAACACCGCCACGGCGTAATTGGCGAAACGTTCGCTGAACACCTGACTCAGGCTCGGGCCATAGGCCATCACGGCGACCTGTCGGCCATCAGCGCGGCTGAACACTTCGGCGCCCATCAGCGGATCAGTGCCGAACAGCGGCAGGTGATTGATCTCGATCCAGCCGGTGCTGTCGGTGATTTCCAGCAGCGGTTGATCGTGGAGACGCGGCGCTTCACCGCGTTTGAAGGTGAGGATCTGCTCGGCTTGGGGCAGCGGCTGTCCCGCCGGCCACGCCTTGAGCAGTTGCGCCTGAGCCTGCGCGGACACCATGGACGCATGACTGCGCGCCTGTTGCTCAAGTTGCACGGCGTACAACACCAGCAGCAGGGTGGTGACGAAGGCGACGGCATTGACCGCCCAGAATTTGTACTTCAGCGAGATATTGCTAAGCCAGGCACCCATGTAGGTTTTCTCTGATAGCGGAAACAGCATTGGCAAGGTGCCAGTATTGTGCCGCTATGCAGGCCTTCAGAACTTGATATACATCAACAGGCAATACGGTCCTGTTCTTGTAGGAGTGAGCCTGCTCGCGATAGCGGCATGTCAGTCAGTGCAGTGTTGAATGGATGATTGCAATCGCCAGCAGGCTAGCTCCCACAGGAGAAAAAGGGTGTGTCAGGGGAGGGTGGGAAGGCCGAAAAATGCCCGGGCACACGCGGTGGTATGCGCAGCCAGATCGTCCTCGGTTTCACCGCGATGCAGCGCGACTTCACGCAGCACTTCAGTCAGATAAGCCGGCTCATTACGGCCGTTCTTCGGTTTCGGCCGCAAGGTGCGTGGCAGCAGATACGGCGCATCGCTTTCCAGCATCAGCCGTCCGCGCTTGATCTCCTTGACCAGCGGATGCAGATGCGTGCCACGACGTTCATCGCAGATCCAGCCAGTAATGCCGATGTGCAGATCCATATCCAGATAACTGAACAACGCCTTTTGCTCGCCGGTGAAGCAATGCACCACGGCGGCGGGGAGTTGATCGCGGTAGTCCTTGAGGATTTCCAGCAGGCGCTGACTGGCGTCACGCTCATGCAGGAACACCGGCAATTGCAGCTCTACCGCCATTGCCAAATGTTCTTCGAGGACTTTTTCCTGCTGCGGACGCGGCGAGAAATCGCGGTTGAAATCCAGCCCGCATTCACCGACCGCCACCACGTTCGATTCCTGCAACAGACTGCGCAGACGACGAGCGCTGTCGGCGTTCCAGTCACTGGCCGAGTGCGGATGAATACCGGCGGTGGCGAACAGTCGCTGGCCGCTTTGATCCAGCTGTTGGCACAGTTCCAGTGCCTGTTCGCTGCCTTCGACGCTGGTGCCGGTCAATACCAGTTGGCAGACCCCGGCAGCGTAGGCGCGGTCGAGTACGGCCTGATGTTTGTCGGCGAAACTTGGGTTGGTCAGGTTGACGCCGATATCGATGAGTTGCATGGTTGCTACCTCGGGCCGAAGGCCGGAAAGCATACCAGAGCTGTAGATTCATAAGAAAAGCCAAGAACTACAACGAGTTATAGCTGTCTCTTGATGCCGCGACGCAGTCGGTGTTGGCGTGAATGCCATCACTGTGCCAGTCTCTCGCACTTTGCCAGCGCTCATGGCGCTCTGTTTTCGTCGGTGATTTCGACCGTTCAGCGGTAAAAATCGCCCCGTAATCTTTCCGGAGAGTGGATGGTTCGTCCCTCGGTTTTGCTCCTGTTGTGTGGTTCGTTGCTGCTGCCGATGACGGCGGTTGCGCGCCTGCCCGGGCCACTGCAAGCCGTGCCGGCCGCCAAGGTGCGCGACCTGTCGGAGATTCGCAGCAGCCGTGTGTTGCGGGTGCTGGTCAACCAGAGCCGCAACAGCTCCGGTGAAGTGCAAGGCCAGGCCATCGGCGTTGAATACCATCGCCTGCGCGCCTTCGAGCAATACCTCAATGGCCATGCCCGCGATGGTCAGGAAGTCACCCTCAAAATCATTCCCAAAGCCAAGGATCAACTGCTCGGCGCATTGCAGCGCGGCGAGGGAGATCTGATGGCGCCGGGAGAATTGTTGGATCTGCAACCGGGCCATGCGGTCGCCAGCAGCGAACCGATCGCCAGCAACGTGCCGTTGGTGCTGGTCGGCATCAAAGGCGAGCGGCGCTACACCAAGGTCGAACAGCTTTCCGGCAAGACGCTGGCCTTGCCCGCCGGTAGTGCGGCGGGCGAGGCAGTCAGCCAGCTCAATCAAAAACTCGTACTGCGCAAACTGGCACCGATCAAGATCGAATGGGTCGATCCGACGCTGGCCGTCGAAGACGTGCTGGAAATGGTGCAGGGCGGGATTTTTCACCTGACCATCGTCGAGCAACCGATTGCCGAGCGCTGGGGCAAGATCCTGCCGAAGCTGCGTTTTGATCGTCAGATGATGATCAGCGAGCCGGGCGAGGAGTACTGGTTCGTGCGCCGTGATGCATCGATGCTGCGGGCGAGCATCGATCGTTTCCTCGGCGGCTACAAGAAGCCGGCGAACGAGGATGCGGCGTTTCTGCGCATCTATCGCCGTCTCTACCAAGTCCACTATCCACTGGCCAAGGCTGACCGTCAGCGTCTGGAAAACCTGCGCCCGGTCCTGCAAAAGCATGCCGATGCGCAGAACATGGACTGGCTCAATCTGGCGGCGCTGGCGTTCAAGGAATCGGCCCTGCAACCCAATGCCCGCAGTGGCAGCGGCCCGACCGGGCTGATGCAGATCACCCCGTCCGCCGCGCAACGGGTCGGCGTCAACAATATCCAGAATCTCGATGCCAATGTGCAGGCCGGGGCCAAGTACCTGGCGATGATTCGCCGCAAGTTTTTCAACAGCCCCAAGCTCAACGAGCGCGAGCGCATGGCCTTCACTCTGGCGGCCTACAATATCGGCCCGGAGCGGGTGCAAGGCATGCGCGCCGAAGCGCGGCGCCGTGGCTTGAATCCCAACCAGTGGTTCTTCCAGGTCGAGCGGATCGCCATGGAGCAGGTGGGAATGGGGCCGGTCAGCTATGTTAATAGTGTGAACAAGTACTACCTGGCATTCGACCGGGAACGGGAGTCGTTGGAGCCCAAGGGACAGAAAGTCGCCTCGCGCAAATGATCGAATAATTTGATTGTTATGGCGGAATATTTACGCTTTTAACATGAAAATAACTGATTAATATAGCGGCCAACCAACACACACTTTGCATAACAAGGAATGACCAACATGAGCTCTCTGATCAACAAGGTACTGTTCACCCGCGCCGGTTATGGCCTGACTGTTCTGCGCATTGCCGTCGGCGTGATCTTCGCCGCCCACGGCTCGCAGAAACTCTTCGGCCTGTTCGGCGGCTACGGTCTGGCCGGCACCGCGCAGTACATGGAAAGCCTCGGCCTGACCCCGGGTTACCTGATGGCGACGCTGGCTGGCGGCACCGAGTTCTTCGCCGGTCTGGCACTGATCATCGGCCTGCTGGTACGCCCGGCGGCACTGGGTCTGACCTTCCTGTCGCTGGTCGCGATCTTCACCGTACACATCGGCAACGGTCTGTTCATGGCCAACAACGGTTATGAATTTGCCCTGGCCCTGCTCGGTGGCAGCATCGCGGTAATGATCGAAGGCGCCGGCAAGCTCTCGGCGGATCGCGCCATCGCTGGTTGACCGCTCTGGCTCAAGCAAAAGGCCCGCATTGCGCGGGCCTTTTTTGTTGTTGCTGATTCTTGACACTCATCGGTCACGTTCTCTAGGATGTTGCTCATGCGCCGATTTAAACAGCTACTTGCGGGGCGCCAGGTGACTCAATCAGTTGCCGTCAGAAGCCGGAACAGGGCTTCGAAATACCGCTAAAGCGCTGGTTCGGTGTTGCCTCTCACCTGCCATGCAGACTTTTGAGGCAGAGACACGACCCAATGAATGCACTACGCCCTCCAGCACGTCCCGCGCCGATCACGGCACATATCACCCAGCGCAACCCGAAAATCCTGCTTGGCGGCAGACATCAGCCAACGCTGTTGCGTTATCTCGATGGCTGGCCACGTCGCAGCGGCGGTCCTGCCGCGTTCCTGATCCAGTTTGTCGAAGACGGCGAGTCATTGGCGCGTTTTGCCAATGACAGTTTCGATCTGGCGGTAATTCAGTCGCCGAGCCTTGAAGACGCGCCGGAAATGATCAAGCAACTGACTCGTGTGGCGCGACAGGGTTTGATTGCACGGCGCTAAGCGTTACGGGTAATCGATCGCTACGATATAGACAAACTGCTCACCGGTTGGCGTCTGTACCCGAACTTCGGCGTCCAGCGCCTTGCCGATCAAGGCGCGGGCCAGCGGCGAGTCGATGCTGATCAGGCCCAGCTTCAAATCCAGTTCATCCGGACCGACGATGCGGTAGCGCGATTGCTTGCCGTCTTCGTCTTCGATGGTGACCCAGGCGCCGAAGTAGACCTTGTTCGGATCACTGGGTTTTTCGCTGACGACTTTCAGCGCTTCCAGACGCTTGGTGAGAAAACGCACACGGCTGTCGATCTCGCGCAGCATTTTCTTGCCGTAGGTGTACTCGGCATTTTCCGAGCGATCACCTTGCGCCGCCGCCTCGCTGACCGATTGCGTCACCTGCGGGCGACGCACATGCCACAGCTCATGGAATTCAGCACGCATCCGCGCTTCACCTTCAGGGGTGATCAGCGCGGTGCCAGCAGGGCGGGGAGGACGATAACGGCTCATGGCAACTTCTTGTGGTTAAGTCGGCTGGAGTCTATCAACCCTCGCGCAACACTGTCAGTGGACTCGCATTCAACGCCCGCCGCGTACCAAACACCCCCGCGCCACCGATCAGCACTGCGCCAATCAATGGCAGCACCAGCAGCCACGGATGCGGATGCCACGGCAGATCGAACGCGTAGCGATACAGCACCAGACTCACCACTTCCGAACCGATGGCTGCGAGCAAACCGCTGACCGCGCCCAGCAGGCCGAACTCGATGCGCCGCGCCTTGACCAGCAACTTGCGCTCGGCCCCCAATGCGCGCAACAGCGCACCTTGGCGAATGCGTTCATCCAGCGTTGCCTGCAACCCGGAAAACAGCACCGCCATGCCTGCCGCCAACACAAACAACAGCACATACTCCACCGCCAGCGTGACCTGAGCGAGGATGCTGCGCAGCTGTTCGAGCAGGGCTTCGACCTGAAGAATGGTCACCGCCGGGAAGGCTCGCGACAGTTCGACAATCTGCTGATCGTGACCGGGGGCCAGATAGAAACTGGTCAGGTAGGTCGCAGGCAGATCCTTCAAGGTGCCGGGCTGGAAGATCATGAAGAAGTTCGGCTGGAAGTTGTCCCAGTTGATGTCCCGCAGGCTGGTGACCTTGGCCTCGCGATTGACCCCACCGACATTGAAGATCAGATGATCGCCAAGTTTCAGCTTGAGACTCTCGGCGACTTTGCCTTCCACCGATACCCCGGGAACATCGTCCGTCGGCTGTTCGGTCCACCATGAACCGGCGGTGAGTTTGTTGCCGGCCGGCAGGTCGGCGGCCCAGGTCAGGCTCAGGTCACGCTGGATCGCCCGGTCGCCGGCCGAATCCTTGCTGACGATTTGCTGCACTGCTTCGCCGTTGATGCTCACCAGTCGCCCCGGGACTACCGGATACAGCGGCGCGGCTTGGGCCGAGACGTTGACCAGATGATCGGTGAACGCCTGTTTGTCTGCTGGCAGAATGTTCAGGGCAAAATAATTGGGCGCGTTTTTCGGTAACTGGTTTTGCCAGGTGTCGAGCAGTTCGCCGCGCAACAGGGCGATCAGCGCCATCGACAACAGAATCAAGCCGAAGGCCAACGACTGACCCGCCGCAGCCAGTGGATGGCGCAGCAATTGGCCCAGACCGAGCCGCCAAGGAAGGGAGGCGCGGGCGAGCATCCGCCGCAGACTATTGAGCAGCAACAGCAGCAAACCGCCGAGTATCAGCGCAGCCACCACACCACCGCCGAGCAGGGCGAAGGTCAGCAACAGGTCGAGGCTCAGGCGCCACATGATCAGGCCGAGCGCACCGAGTGCTGCGCCGTAGACCATCCAGGTGCTCGACGGAATCGGCAGCATGTCCCGGCGCAATACGCGCAATGGCGGTACCCGACCCAAAGCAGCCAACGGTGGCAGAGCGAAACCCGCCAACGCCACCAGGCCGGTGCCGATCCCGGCGATGGCCGGAAACAGTCCGCCCGCAGGCACGTCGCTCGGCAATAAATCATGCAGCATCGCGAACAGGCCCAATTGCGCCAGCCAGCCGAGAATCGCACCGCTGAGGGCGGCAAGCAGGCCGAGCACGGCCAGTTGCACACTGAACAACAGCATGGTTTCCCGACGTGACAAGCCGAGACAGCGGAGCAGGGCGCTGGCGTCGAAACGTCGGCTGGCAAAACGGTTGGCGGAAAGTGCCACCGCCACGCCGGCCAACAGCACCGCAACCAGACTGGCCATGTTCAGATAGCGCTCGGCCTTGCCCAGCGCGCCGCCAATCTGCCGGTTGCCGTCGCGGGCATCCTGAATTCGCTGGTTCGGTGCGAGTCCCGGTTTGATCAGTTGGCGATAGGTTTCCAGCGCTTGCGGCTCGCCGCGCCACAGTTCGCGATAACTGACGCGACTGCCGGGCTGGACCACGCCGGTCGCCGTGAGGTCGTCGAGGTTGATCATCACCCGTGGCGTCAGGCTGTAGAAGTTGCCGGCGCGATCCGGCTCGTAAGTCAGCACCCGGGTCAGCTTGAGGGTTTTCATGCCGACGTCGATGTTGTCGCCGATCTTAAGATCCAGCGCCGTCAGCAGGCGTGACTCGACCCATGCTTCGCCGGGTTGTGGTTCACCGCCAGCGGTTTCTTCAGCGAATGGTGCGGGTGCGCTTTTCAATTCGCCGCGCAAGGGGTAGGCGCGGTCGACGGCTTTGATGCTCGACAACTGAATGCCGTTGTCGGTGGCAATGACGCTGGAGAACTCCACCACTTGAGCGTGAGTCAGGTGTAAATCGGTGCCGCTGCGGATTTGCTCTTCGCGGGCCGGCGAGCTGCCTTCGAGTACCAGATCAGCGCCGAGAAACTCGGTGGCGCGCAGCATCATCGCGCCGTTCAGGCGGGCGCCGAAGTAGCCAATGGCGGTACTCGCCGCCACCGCGACGACCAAGGCGAAGAACAGCACCCGCAACTCGCCTGCGCGGGCATCGCGCATGAGTTGGCGCAGGGCAAGACTGATCAGGCGCAACAGCGGCAAACGTGCCATCAAGGCTCCAGAGGGGCGACCATCAGCCCGGCTTCAAGTCGGATCAGGCGCCGGCAGCGATGCGCCAGGCGTTCGTCGTGGGTCACCAGCACCAGCGTGGTGCCGCGCTCCTTGTTCAACTCGAACAGCAAATCGCTGATGCGCTCGCCGGTGTGGCTGTCGAGGTTACCGGTCGGTTCGTCGGCAAACAGCACGTCGGGTTCGGCGGCAAACGCCCGGGCAATCGCCACGCGTTGCTGTTCACCACCGGAGAGCTGACGCGGCGAATGAGTCAGGCGCTGGCCGAGGCCAACACGCTGTAACAATTCGGTGGCGCGCTCGCGGGCGTCTTTGCGGCCATCGAGTTCGAGCGGCAGCATGACGTTTTCCAGCGCATTGAGGCTGTCGAGCAACTGGAAGGACTGAAAGACGAAACCGACGTGCTCGGCACGTATCCGCGCGCGCTGGTCTTCATCGAGGTTGCTCAAGGATTGCCCGGCGAGGATGACTTCGCCGCTGCTCGGCAGGTCGAGGCCGGCAAGCAAGCCGAGCAGGGTGGATTTGCCGGAACCGGACGCGCCGACGATGGCCAGGCTGTCGCCCTTGTTCAGTTCCAGGCTGAGTTCGTGCAGGATAGTCAGTTCACCTTCCGCGCTGGGAACCACTTTGCTGAGGTTCTTCGCTGTGAGTATGCTTGCGCCCATGGAGATTCCGATGAGTGTTTGGTTTTTGAGTGCTGGCCTGGCCTTGATGTGCATGGCCCAGAACGCAGCGGCGGGTACAGTCCTGATCGTTGGCGATAGTATCAGCGCCGGTTTCGGACTGGATACCCGCTTGGGGTGGGTGTCGTTGCTCGAACAACGGCTCAAACAGGAGGGTTTCGACGACAAAGTGGTCAATGCCTCCATCAGTGGCGACACCAGTGCCGGAGGCCAGGCACGCCTGCCGACGCTGCTTGCAGAGCACAAACCCGAACTGGTGATCCTCGAACTGGGGGGCAACGATGGCCTGCGCGGAATGCCGCCCGCTCAATTGCAACAAAACCTTGCAGCGATGATCGACAGCTCCCGAGCCACTGGCGCAAAAGTGCTGCTGCTCGGCATGCAATTGCCGCCTAACTACGGCAAGCGCTACACCGACGCTTTCGCCGAGGTCTACGGCAAACTCGCCGACGAGAAAAAAATCCCGCTGGTGCCGTTTTTCCTCGATGGAATCGGCGGCCACGCAGACTTGATGCAGGCCGATGGCTTGCACCCGGCAGTCGGGGCTCAGGGCAAGTTGCTGGAAAATGTCTGGCCGACGCTAAAACCGCTGTTGTAAGGCTTTTCTACAGGCAGGCTTTCGGCTAATGTGGCGCCCCCTTATTTGGAGCCCCCAATGCCGCGTTCTGCCTGGTCCCTGTTTGCCTACCAACTGATCGAGCCTGACGAACAGCTGGATCTGTTCGCCTGCCAGGAAGTGCGGGTGCATCTGGTGACGCGTCAGCTCGAACTCGGCGGCTCGGCGGATCGCACGCTGTGTGGCAGTCTGCTGCCGGCGCAGCCACGCTGGTCGAGCGTGGATCGGCGGGTGTTCCAGGATCAGCGCCTGTGCTCGTTGTGCCGGGCGATTCTGGAGTCGCAAAAACGCGGCACGTCACCGATCTGGCCTGAGTTGCGCTTCGAGCTCTAAAATCAAAAGGTCGCAGCCTTCGGCAGCTCCTACAATTGGAATGCATTTCTCTGTAGGAGCTGCGGCACGCTGCGATCTTTTGCCAAAGGCACGGTCTATCGGCGTGTCTCCCCGAATGCTCAAGGTGCGGTGTACAATCGCGCTCTTATACCCTTGTTGATCACGCGAAGGATTTTCCGGATGTTGCCGCGCTTTCCTGCCGTCACCCGCTGCCTGTCACTTGCCGCCCTGTGTGTGGCCGGTCCCGTTGCTGCATTGGAGTTTCCCCTGCCACCACCCGGTGAAGACATCATCGGTCAGGTGCAGGTGATCAAAGCCAAATACGAAGATACCTTCGCCGATCTGGGCACTGCCTACGATCTGGGTTATTCGGAAATGGTCGCGGCCAACCCGGGCGTCGATGCCTGGCTGCCGGGCGCCGGTACTGAAATCGTCCTGCCGACGCGTTTCATTCTGCCGCCGGGCCCGCGCGAAGGCATCGTGATCAACCTCGCCGAATACCGTCTCTACTATTACCCGAAAGGCCGGAACGTGGTTTACACCTTCCCGCTGGGTATCGGTCGTGAGGGTTGGGGCTCGCCAATCGCGCACACTTCGATCACCGCGAAGACGCCGAATCCAACCTGGACGCCGCCGGCTTCGATCAAGGCCGAGCACGCCGCTGATGGCGATCCGTTGCCGAACGTGGTGCCGGCCGGTCCGGATAACCCGCTGGGGCCGTTCAAGTTCACCTTGGGCACGCCGGGTTACCTGATCCACGGTTCGAACAAGAAGTTCGGCATCGGCATGCGTACCAGCCACGGCTGCTTCCGTATGTTCAACAACAACGTCCTGGAAATGGCCGGAATGGTCCCGGTCGGTACCTCGGTACGCATCCTCAACGATGCGTACAAGTTCGGTCGCAGTGGCGGCAAGATCTATCTGGAAGCGCACACGCCGATCGACGACAAGGGCAACCCTTCGGTGGTCGACAAGCACACCGCTGTGATCAACGCGATGCTCAAGCGTGAAGACATCACCAATAATCTGCGGATGAACTGGGATGTGGTGCGTGATGTGGTGGCGGCCGAAGATGGTCTGCCAACCGAAATCGCTACGCCGAACACGTCGGCGCCGATTGTTTCGAGCGCGCCGATCGATATGCAACAGTAAGGTCAGATCCAGAACCCGTCGATGCGTGATGCGTCGACGGGTTTTTTATTGCCCGGACAAAAGTGCGGGCAATAAAAAAGCCGACCCAAAAAATGGGTCGGCTTGATAACAATCCCGAGGGATTATTACTTGCGGCTAGCTTTGTCCAGCATACGCAGAGCGCGCTCGTTAGCTTCGTCAGCAGTCTGTTGTGCTTTTTGAGCAGCAGCCAGAGCTTCATCAGCTTTACGGTAAGCTTCGTCTGCACGAGCCTGGGAGC
>NZ_JBIUXX010000037.1:33685-61383 GCF_044744235.1 Pseudomonas sp. NPDC087346 | reverse complement strand
AGTAGAAGACTTCGAAGCCTTACTGCCGTGGAACTGCACGCCGCAAATTCCAAGATAGCCATAGATTCCCACCTTTAAAATGTGGGGTTTATGGAGCGCTTACTTAAGATGGGTATCTGTAGTACAGGCATGCGTTGCTTAAGGACCGCCGCCACGGGAAGGAAATCGGTAGCGCACTGCTAACTCATCGTATCGGGCTGGCGCCCGTTGCGTCGGCAGCCGCTTCAGATTGCTTTACTTAATACCCATTCAAGCGAGCCAACGGGACAAGCGTATAACCGCCGTCGCGCCATGGCCTCGTATGCCGCACCATGCACGACTATTGGACGGTCAATCTCCAGTATTGTGCTGGAATGCCATTACACACGGCCAGGTTAACTTGTTTATCCAGACCCGCCGCCGTCAGGCATTTATTCGACGCCACATTGCGGATATCCGTTCCTTTTGCCTGAAGAGCCTTCCATTGCTGCTTGGTATCTTGATAATCGCAGCGGACAACACCCGTGTGCCCATTTTCATTATCCGACAAACATTGGTTGTTTCTAAAGATAATGTAATGGACCGTGGAGTCTGCAATCTTATCTGACACAGGTACGTTCTGACAGGCAGCCAATACGGGCTGACCTGTATTGCCTTCCACCAGACAATTTCGTCCATTGGCGATGTTCAGATGGCCGGGAGTGACCTTGGTGGTAATAGTTACAATTTTTGCTTCCTGAATATCGCCCCTCAATAATTCTGAGGCCATCGCCGGAAGTGGTGCGAAGAGAATGGCGAGCCATACTGTAAAATACGGTTTCATCCGTGTTCCTTAAACATTGATTGTGGGAGGGTGTAACATTTTATGTGATGATTTTATATGAATAAATCAAATGGATAATACCTAATATTGGTTATAATTGTTGCTTGCTGTCTGAAAACGGCCCCTGCGCAGTGTGCGAAACGATAGTCCTTCAGGTGTGAAGGATCGCGTGTCAGCCTTCCGAAACCATTCACCTTCGCGACAAAAATCTTCTCGTCGTACGCGCGCACGCCTTGAAGGGAGAATGAGGACGCCACGACTCGTTCTACGGTACTACGTGCATGATAGGCAAAGGGCCTACCCATACCGATATGCCCAGTCAGGTACTCAATGTTGGCGGCAACCATACGCTACTAGTGCGATACAAGAGCAGTGCAGGCACCCGCCAGTTGGACTTAACCCGCAGAATGAGCCGGCATCTTGAAGCTACCAAGGAAGCAATACTGGAACCCCGGAGCGCACGGGAGGTAGGTAGGGCGAGTGAGCACTGTAGCTTTGGTAGCCGAATGCCCAGGTATTACCGGATCTCGCCCCGGCAAACCGGCCCACGGCCCCATAGGTTTCTTCACGAAGGATATTTCGTGCCGGGTGCATAAAGCGCCAGAATGGATTATCCATAACATTGGCGGCCACATGAGATACGTTAACCCCGCCTCCCGATCGACTCACCGTGATGGCGCATCCGGTAAGCTGTTCCGTTGCCATATAGCGAGTGGTGCTATTGAGTGAAATACTTTCGATCTTACCGCTCGTATACGGTAAAAATTGGAAGTTGCTCGTGGGATCTGTGGGGGCTCCGCGTGCGAGAAGGGGTCTCAGACGATTGCGGGCCACCAGTTCGTGCAATGTACGTCCTGCTCGGCGAGTGGCGGCGCGCGCGATAGAGCGCCCTATTAGCCCCGCACCTGCCCTGGCGATACCCACTCCCACGGGGGCCACGATTGCAGCAATATCAAAAACAGTGCCAATGGTATCTAGCTGGTCGGCATAATCTGTCTCACCATGGCTTCTCCAGTAGCTTGCCCCGATGTGAAGCCCACTACCTATCAGTAGAAATGCACCCGCCAAAAGTAAAGCCACAGGAATATGCCCGGAGGGGTCTTTCATGTTAACCGGGTCCAAATTGCAATATTGGTAACGATTGACGCCGGCCGCCCCAAACGGACTCAAGCTGTCAGGAGAGTAAAACGCTCTCATCCGCGGATCATACAAGCGATACCCGTTTCCTAAAAAATAACAACCACTCACCGACTCCATTAAATACCCCTTGAAGCCAATAGAGCTTTTAGCCGCCGACAGCGGGGAATGCACCGGCGTGGTATCCGGGGCAGTCGCTAAGTGGGAAGATGAAGAAGATGTTGCATTATTGGTCATGATGACTCCAGAAAAGTTGGTCATGGTTTATTAAAGGCGGCGCGCAACCGGCACGTCGATGAGCGTGTTCAAGCCATCGCTGATCGATGCGCGCGGTGCATGCAGCTAATTGATTAACGTGCACGAGCTAATAGGTGGGTGCGTCTCAGTTTGAAGGGCGGACGTGACGTTCGCCATAATCGGTGTACTCATAGTGTTCATGGCTAAGTTCAACACCTTCGTTCGAATAGGTGTAGGCACAACGAACGGAGCCAGAGGGCTCAACACCGAATAGCTCCAACGACTCAATCGTGTCCTTTTTGATATAACGCCCCAGCAGGATGCCATTGGCGCGAAGGTAGAATGTTTCGACTTGCATTGTGCCAATGACGGAAATTTCGCCCGTCAATACGTTGTCGTCGTAAAGGTAGGTAATACTTTCGTTCTGAGACACCACCTGTGCAATTTGCCCGTTGGGATTGTAAAAATATTTGTATTCGTCCTCGGGTTCAGAGGACCTGGAAAATTGGGTCAACTGGTTGGCAGTATTGTAAATCAGTGATGCAGTGTCGTTGATGTTGGAAACATTGCCGTTGCTGTTATAGGCATAACGCTGACTGCTCAGCGCGACGCCCGCGTTAGATGTTTGCGTGATGGACTGCACCCGATCGCTCTGATACTGGTAATTCGTGACGGAGTTAGGCGCGGTGATCGTGCTGAACCGCTGAAAACCGTTAGATCCATAGAGCGTTTCCCTGTTGCCGCCGGGCGTAACTGCCGTAGAAGTCTTCAGTCGGTAAGTATCATGTGAATAGACGAAGTCCTTGCGCTCTACGGGGCCAAGCGGATGATCGGTCTCTGCTCTGGAAAGGCGCAGATCGTCAAAGTACTGCTCGCGATGCCGTAACACTTCGTGTTGATTGATCGCGTAACGTCTTTCTCGCTCAAGTCCTGAGTCGGCGTAGTCAATGGTTAAGGTCATCTCCAGAGCGGGATCGCGTAAGCGCTCCACGTTGAGTTTGACCTGACTGATGTTGCCTGCTCCAGGCGTTGCGGCCATACAATATTGCGTTTCTACAGTAACGGCGCCAAAGGAGCCCAGTTGGTAGTCTTGTCTGATTACTCTGCCCGCACTGTCGTATTGATACAGGAGACTCGCCAATACGCTGTTGATATTGTAGAAAATAACCATGCCTTTGAGGCGGGTTGAAAACGCGGAGTACGTTCGTGAGCTTGTGATAGTCAGCGTATTACCTGGCTGGGTATACGTTCGTTGTTCTCTGGTCAGAGCCCCCTGTGCATTGTAAGTATAGTTGACTGCGCACCACGACTGACTGAGCATCCGGCTCGTGCTCGACTTCAATTGTTTGGTAACCGGATCAAATACAAACGCGTACGTACAGTCGGTGTTGGTAATGCCGGTACTGCTCGAGCTCAACAGCATGCCCGTCAAAGGGTCGTAGCTATTGTCGACGCGACCGGCATTGAAAGTAATCGCCGAAGGTTGCTCCGCCACATTGGAGCCATAGGTGTAGTGCTCGACGACGGTGTTTGAGCTGACATCGCCGCCCGGCGCAACTTGCGTGATGAGTCGACCAAATCCGTCAAACGTTCGGTGAGCGGCAATGGCCTGGACCCCGTTAGAGGCCGCACTCACGCTTACCGGCACGTCCATGATGGGAACCTGGGTACTGTACTCATAAGCGAGGGTCTCTTGCAGGCATCGGCTACTGGTTATACGGTCATATTCATCCAATGCAAAGTGCGTCTCGCCAGGCTCCCCGGATGTCGCCGCCTCAATCAGTCGACCCAGGCCATCGTGAGTGTTAACGCTAAGCAAAACGTTATAGGACTCGGGGAGGTTATTACGAACCAGATAGACATCTTTTACTTTGTCGTACTTGTCATAACGCGTTCGGTAGATTTTGTCGCTGCCACTGCTCATTTGCCGAATACTTGGAGGCGTTTGCGCAAAGTCATACACCGTATAGGTAATATTACTATTCGGGTAGGTGGTTTGGGTTAACTGACCTAACATATAGTCGTACGTGGTTGTTTCCGTAAATCGGATGGTTTCGCTCGGATTGACAATAAAGTCAAAGTGCGTGTCGGTTTTAATCAGTGGTTCGGGGCTCGTGCGTGTGTAAGTGACGGCTCGGGCGAGTTTGGAGAGGTCTAGTTCCTTTGCCCGCGTATCAATCCCGCCAGGTACTGCATAGCCCTCGTAAAGAATCAATCCATCGCGACTTAAAAAACTGTGCGTGACTAAGCCTGCACTGTTTCGCGTGGTGAGCACATTCGCCCGGATCAGGCTTTCGTTATTCGAGATGTCTGGGTTGTCTACAAAGGGTGTGGTCCAGTAGGTGAATTGGTAGGTTTCGACTTCCTCTTGAGGCGTGCCGGCATAACTGGTTTTTTTAGTTAATCGTCCTGTGGTGTCATAAATGTATTGGGTAATGGCGCCAAAAGGTGAGACCTCCTGATGAACGCGTCCGGACGAGGGGCTGTATTCGGTACTTCCGCCTGATGCGGTGAGACGCTGCTCCGAAGACTGCGCCACGTGCTCGGTGGTAACGCACACACGCCGGTTGTTCATCGTCCAGTTAAAATTGGTTAAATTGTTGACGCTTGGCGATACGGTGCGGCTACTCAGCAGAACCCCCAGAAGCAGAGGGATATCAGTCGCTGTCCGATAGGTATGTTGTTGCACGACCAGCGTGTTTAATTTTTCCTGGGAAAGCAAGACCATGTAGGGTGAGGTCAATGCCCCGGTGATTGGGTTTCTATGCGTTCGGCCAGAGACCTGTGTGTACGCGTACTCGCGTGATTTTGCATTGGGCTTATTCTGTGCTGAGGGGTCAGGTGTAATCGTCGTGCTTTTTAAATGGCGGATGAACAGTGGGCTGGGTGGGCAACCCTGGCTTTGGGTGGAATCCAGAGGGTAATAAGCATGGGTCTGCTTGATGCCCGACGCTTGTGTTTTAGACAGCAAATTTCCATAAATATCATGCTCGCGCAGCTCGGTTATGGTCCGTCGTTCATCGCCTTTCGCATACGTGACGCTCTTTTGCGTCCACAAAGAGAAGTTGGCCGGTTGGTTGTCAATATTTCCCGCGACCAAGGGATAGGTATACGCAGTCGTAATCCAGACACCCAAGCTCTGTGGCTGGGCAATCACCATTTCCTCCGTCAACAAGTGAAATCTATTATAAGTACGCTTGATGCTTCGGTCGCCATGATTCTCCCAGGAACTATAGTGATAGTCCTCAGTTAAGCGCAGACAGTTATCAATGCCGTCGACTTGGGTCCGTCCCTGCGAATAACCTGTAAAGTTAACATGGTTGCTATAGCCGTAATTGATTTCAGAACTGTCTCTGGCGTTTCGATATGTGGAAATGTCTTCTTCCACCAAGCGTGCCACCACGGGGTAGTTCGTGTCGAGACTGTACGGGCGAGGTGTACCGAAATGTGAAACGTATTGGGTGAAGCCGTAGGGTGTTTTCAGTCCTGAGAGTACATAGTAGTTGAAGGTGCTGGGTTTGCTATATTCAAACTCTGTCCAGCGCTCAAAATCATTGGGCAAGCTGATCTGCGAAATATAAAATAGTCGATTGTAGGGCGGTGAGCTTTCCGTGCGGCATCTCATGTCGAACTTGGTGGTTGTGACAACGCCGTCCATGTGTTCGGTTAAGGTGAAGCGATAGTCATCTATTCCGCCGCCGGGGAGTTCCTCGGAACCAAACACAATATAATTGTTACTGTCTTCATTGCGGACTTTGAGCAGCGGAAATAAAGCTTCTCCATACTCGAACCACAACCCAGCTCCCGAAGCGCAATACAGTTGAGTAATGAGTCCTGCATCGTTGTAGTGTTCGATACGCCCGTCTTTATAGGTTACGGTGTAGCCTAGCGTACGGTTGTTTGTAGCGTGTAGGTGGCGTTGTATTTTGAGCGTGTTGGCTTTGTGGTAGCATGTTGTTATCGTGTTGTTCGCGTCATTAATAATAAGCTCGTCTGCTTTTCCATTTGAAAAATAAATTTTTGATAAGGCTGGCGTTTCAGTATTGATCACAATTTTCGGTGTGTTGAACCCCAACTCAAATACGTTTTGTGGCGTGATCCCCGATTGGCGTGTGCCCGTAATATGAGTGGATGTTCCCAAGAGCAAGGTAAGGCTGAAGGTTGCCGGGTCCTGAATTCCACTGACGGCTGTCCCCAAAACGATCGACGCCTGAAAATTTCCTGTTCGATTATCAACACCAGAGCTGACGTTTGATAACTTATTGGCCGCGCTATATAAGCTAGGTCGGGCGCGAAGGGTAGTGCTGTTGCTCATTAGTAAACCTTTAAAATCTCTATGATGGAAGCGCTATTGACGCTGAAGCCTCCGCCCGGCGGCTGTAAGGCCGTGCGAAAATCCTGATTGCTTTAAGTTGCGTAAATTGATTGTTTTGAATGCAGGTAGCCGTTCATTGAGCGTGCATTGAGTTGTCATATACAGTGCGGAGCAGTAGCTACGGCATCAGATTAGACCATTGAGCAATGGAGAGGGTGCAGGGTCTTAATTCGGACTTTGCTTTTGCCCTCGGTGCTCTATTGTGAAATCAAGACGGGCGCCCAATAAGGGGTTGTGCCTAGCTGTCTTGGCGGCCCTACTGCCTTTGCTGAAAAGGAAAGGCACCTTTAAAGAGGAGCGTGTAATGAAAGTTTATTCGGAAGCCTATAATAATCCCGACATCTCTTCGCCGGTTAACACCCGTACCGGAGGCGTTGATCTGTCTTATCCGCTTGCTCGAATCAGTAGCGGCTTGCAATTTCCTGCGGCCTTTACGTTGTGTGTTCAGTCGAAGGCTGGAGTCGTCGACACCGATGATCCCTACAGCGTTGGCTCCAACTGGAGTTTTAATGTGCCCCGGCTGGAATTGGCGAGCGGCCTTTGCCGGTTGAGTAACGGCTCCGTTCAAAAAATTAATACCACCACCCTGGCGCTGGAGTATCATAAGTTACATGATATTTCCATCGAGAAAGTGCGAAATAATGATCCTAAGTTCTACAGCACATATCTCGTCAAACACAAGAGCGGTATTATTGAGTACCTTAATGCTCAAGGGCAGATCACTAAGTTGGTATCAGCCAGCGGCCATTATCTGGATTTCATTTATGAGACGTCTTACGGCGATCCCTTGGGCTCGCTGACAGAAATTACGGACGGACAAGGTAGTAGCATCTCTATAACGTACCCTTCTCGTAGCTATACTGGGGCTAATTCAAGCGTCATTAGCGTCACGGAAAAAACGCTCACCAGCGTGAAGGTGACGTATCTCTATAGTTCCCGGGTAACGAGACAATTGTGGAAACTTGACAGTATTACAATGCCTAATGATGTGAATGCTAGATTGTGGTTTGAATACACCAGCATCGACGGTCAGGCGTGGGTTACAAAAGTCACGGCACCGAATGGTCAGGTGCAGAAATTCACTTACCGCCCCATCAAATCATCACCCTCTGATACCGTTCAGGTGGTCTCAAAAGTAGAGCTATGTGGCGAATATCAGGAGCAATCAGGTCAAAAAATTTCGATTGAATATGAGTATTCTGACAAAAATTTCACGGGGTACTTACCTGGGGCACCGCAGCAATCCAATACCGACAACTGTTTGTTACGTGATGATACCTATACCTATACGGTCACCGAGAAACACGCTGACATCCAGTATGTCAGGACCTTTAACCGCTTTCACCTGATGGTCTCCGAGGTCTTCAAAAAAGCCATCGGCTCGGGGCCGACCACTACGGTTCAACTCGGCTACCCTCTTGTCGCTGGCGGACTGTCAGCGCAACCGTCCAATTATTCACTCTGGACCACCTCGACCACTATGTTTGCGGAACCGGGGGGTAGATCGCGCGTGGTCACCGAAACTCGAAGTTTTGATAATGACGGTAATCTGTTAACGCAGCGTTCAGGGGCGGGCGTCACCGTGACCAATGGCTATTATCCGTCATCTGGAGAATCAGCTAATTGTCCAGCCGATCCGAACGGTTTTGTTAACTATCTAAAGCTGTCTAGTACCAAGCCTAATGACGCCGCTGCCAATGCCAGCGTTAAAACAGCTGAGTGGAAATATGCAAGTATCATAGGGCTTCGCTACCCTGTGCCAACCGGCGGTACGAGAACCGCCAGCATGGTGCAGGCCAAAGAATACAAGCAAAACGGGGTTGTTATAAAAACCTGCACCTATATTTCGGCTAATACGACGCCTGCACAGCATCCGTTATTCGTAGGTATGTTGGCGAGCGAAGTCTCGGGCAGTTCGCATACGTTGAACTTTACGTATGCCAATGAAGAGGGCATGGCTTCTATACAGACGCAACGTGTCGCGGGTGCCCTGACCACCACGTCGACTAAAAAAATCTCCCCTAATACAGGGCTTGTTTATCAAGATATCGCCGAGAATGGAGAAAAAACTGAATACTTTTATGACTCACTGGATAGAGTCATCCAAAAAATCAAGTCTCCCAAAAAGAGTACTGAGCAGATCGAACGCTACACCTATGAGCACTATAAGCTTATTGACTCAACGTATAAATGTCAAAACACGGTCACCATCAAAACTTCCAATGGCGTGGAGTATATTAACTACATTAACCATTTTGGGTTACTCAGTTATTCGTTAGAAAAAATCTCCGAGAATGCACCCGCATTTCGCGTGCATAGCATCACCTATAACGCCGCCGGACTTGTACAGGAGGACATTGAGCACGACTCAGTTCTTTCATATGACGGAAAACCTCGCGCCACGGAAAACAAAACACAGTATGTTTATGACATGCGGCAGTTGTCTGAAATCCAATGGACAAACGGTACCAAGCAGATCTTCACTACGAGCTTGGCATCAAACACGAAAACATCGCGATACCAGTCTGGCCCCACCTACACCATCGTCTATAATGATTTTGGCCTACCGGTCAGTTTGAAAATCAGGGTGGACCAAGAAGAAAAAGTCCTTGAACAGAATACCTATGATGGTTTTGGCCGAAATATTCAAGTGACCACATTTGCTGGGGGGCGGAAAACGACCGGCTATGATTTGTTTGATCGTGTGGTGACCCAATCGATAAAAGGTAAACTGGACAGTGAGCAGGAAGACACCACCAGCTATGAGTACGCTTCGGCGGTGTCCAATATGTACTCGCCCATATCCTTGTACAGTATTACCCGTAAGGGGGCTGACGAAAGGGAGATTTTGGAGGCTTTAAGAGATTATGATGGGTTCGGTCGATTGATTGAGCAAGATAGTCAAGTCTTCGTCTTTGATCAGCCGTTTGATCTCTTGCCGTCTAACTCAACTTATATTAATCGGCGCGATTATTCGGTCACTAATAGCTGGAATGCGATTACCTTGAAGGTGGATGCGGTGACCGTAAAATCGGGCACTCACCCGGAAACAACGTTCCGCTATAACCACGATCTGACGACTGGGCAATTAACCAGCGCCTCTACCCAATCTAAAACAGTGAGCGTCCGGCCGAATCCTCCAGGTACGAACGTCACCCCCACCTGCGAACTTCAATACGCCTATGACAACAGGGGTTTGCCCACCAGGATTGTTGGCACCTATGCAGGTGGCGTCTCGACGCAGTTGACGAAAACCTACTCTTCAAGTGGTCAGCGCTTGACCAGAGCTGTCAATCATATGGGCATAACCGAGGACTACAATTACGACTCCTCCGGACGACTCATCGCCATTGGATACCCAGGAGTCGCCACATTGAGCCTTAGCTACAATGCTGATGGTGGGATATTTGCGATCGATGTGTCGTCAGCAAAATTTTCCCATACCGATCGGACGGCTGATAATTTA
Source organism: Pseudomonas sp. NPDC087346 (assembly GCF_044744235.1). Taxonomy (NCBI): domain Bacteria; kingdom Pseudomonadati; phylum Pseudomonadota; class Gammaproteobacteria; order Pseudomonadales; family Pseudomonadaceae; genus Pseudomonas; species Pseudomonas sp. NPDC087346. The sequence continues at coordinate 51,366 of NZ_JBIUXX010000037.1, read as the reverse complement.
CTCGCGACCGTTGAGTTTGAATATAATCGCCTGGGACTGGAGAGCGGTCGAAGGACGAAAGTGGCGATCGGCTCAGGCGATTCGGAGATGCTCAATGTCATCAATCAGTTCAATGAAGATTCGGTGCTCACCTCGCGTAGCGTACGGAGAGGGCATGCCGCCCCGATGCAGACAACAACCTATGCTTATCAAGCACAGTACGGGGAGTTAAAATCCGCCACGACATCTGGTGAGAAGGGTGCCAAGTCGGTGGTGACCTACAATCATGCCGGCGGCAATCGTCTGAGTACGGTAACAGAGACGAATAAGCCCGTTGAAACCTATACCTACTCATGGGACACGCTTTCAACATTCGAACCTCGATCACAGGGGAAGTCCGTGCCTTTGGACTTCATGGGCAATATCACCCATGACATGGGCACGCGCGGACTTCGATACGATGCGGCCAACCGGATTTCCGCGGTGACTGTCGATCAGGGCAGAGAAGACTACCTGTACAGCTATGATCCGGCAGGGCGCTTGTGTCAAATTTCAAAAGGGTCCGAGAGGGTCACTTATGTCTATGATGGTGATACGCTGATCGGGGAAATCAGTGGCACGATCCAGACCTTGTACCTTCGAGTGGGTGAAGTGGTGATCGGTCGTTATGTCAAACAAGGTACTGAGGAAAAATTTGAACTGTACGCCACCGACTCAACAGGATCGGTGCGCGGCGTCAAGTCGTTCTCTACGGGTGAGGCCGGTACCAATGAAACGTCCAGCGTCTATTACGACTACACTGATTATGGGGTTCGAACAGCGGATCGCTCCAGCCAGATCCCCAAACCCTCGAACTTGATCGAGCGCAACACCCTGGGATTTAATGGATGTTTGTTTGATGATATTTCTGGTACCTATCTGCTCGGTAACGGCTATCGTGCGTACAGCCCTTTCCTGCGAACATTTTACTCCCGTGACAACTTGAGTCCTTTTGGTGGCGCGGGTATCAACCGGTATCAATACTGCCAGCTTGACCCGATCAACAACGTCGATCCGAGTGGGCACCTCAGTACATCTGCCCAATGGGGCATAGGTCTGGGCGTTGCCAGTATTCTGTTGTCTGCTATTCCCGTTGTTGGCGTCCTTGCCGGGGGGGCACTGTTGAGTGTGGCGGGCGGGCTAACCGTTGCAGGCGCTCTTGTAGGGGTGACCTCGGGGGCCTTGGGCATTGCTTCTTCGGCCACTGAGGACAACGAGGAGCTCTCTAGAAACCTCGGGTATGCCTCACTGGCCTTTGGTGTGGCGGCTTTCGGTCTCTCGTTGGGTGCGAATGCTGCCCGCGCATATGGGAACTTCGCCATCAGAGCCCAACAAGTGTCCAAGGCTCAAGAGAGCGCCAGGACTTTAGGCGGTACGGCTTATGGTCCCCTCGAGCATATTTCAAAAATCGGAAAAACCGAGAAGATCATTGCGGAAGGCGCGCCTTTTGTGACCCAGGGCGCTTCAGGTTGGTTAGACGATGGCGGGCAACTGGCCAACAGGCTCCGGCCGATACTCCAAGGTAACGGTCCGGTGAATCTGGCGAGCTGTAACAGTGCGGTAGGAGGAACCTATGCATCGCAGGCTCAGCGTCTGGCGAACGCGCTTGGCAAAACGGTTACGGGGTATTACGGGACTGCCAATCCTGCCGGCAGCTGGGGCACGTCAATGCAATTCCTTCCACAAACAGGGTTTGCCGCCGCAAGGACTGCAGTGCTGAACTCGGCGGGCTCCTGGTTCGTCAAAGCCTCGATCTATGGCTTTAAAAATGCCCATTAGAGTGCATTGAAGATAAGGCGCCCTTGCCCTCCACGGAGGGGCGCCCTCAGCAGCCAGGCACGCCTGTTTTACGCGAGTCATGAACCAGTGACGGGAGTAGGTGATAAAAATCTACCCGGCGCTAGCGTATGCTCTGCGTCGGACAGTGACGCGTCATCGAATGGGGCAGCTGCTGGTCCATCACTTGGCAGGAGAAAAGTAGCTCGCAAACGCAAGCGGCTACAGAGTCTTCTAGCCCTCAGCAAGGTGCCAATCAACTTCAGGCGTTGGCTCACCCTGCACCTCACGGTGCAACATGCATGACTCGGGTCTGGTTGATTCGTCATTTCTTACCAGTATCGAACTTTCATCAACTATCCTCCGCCAGCTTTAACTGGCGCACTATGCGTCCGGTCATGATGCCTTGCGTGATTAAACCAGTTGCCACTTATACGGCAGCAACTGATCAATCTCACTCGCCCGCTACGCCGGCAATCCCCCTTGGGTCGCTGCCTCCTCCTCGGCCATCAAACGATAAAAAGGCTCACTGCTCAACGCCAGGCTTTGTGCCTCATTGCCTTCACGCTGACTGCGCAGTTCGTTGCGATAACTGGTGTATTGCCAATGATCGGGACGAACATCCGAATCGGGGTGCTGGCCCGCCGGGACCTGCAGCTCGTGCAAAACCCCCTCCAACTGCGAGACGAAGTGCTTGATCCGGTTCAGTTCCGAGGCCTCGTAATGGGAGTCACTCCCCTGCGGCTTCATATACAACGTGAACTGGGCCCCCTCACTGACCCGGGCCGAGGGTTCCACCCGCTCCATATCGGTCACTTTCCATTTGTCGATCGGGCTGTCCTCGGAGAACAGCAAGCTGGACAAACCATCGAACGCGCGCGCCAGGTCTTCGCGTTTGACGCTGATGTGAAACTTGTCCCCATCGAACTCTCCGTGCGACTGGCGCTCCTCGCGGCGAACGTGAATAAAAACGTCCTCGCGGCTATTGCTCGACCTATAACCGTTATGTGACGTGGCAAAACCACTTTGGCGCATGGCCAGGTAATCCGGCGCATAGGGCGCCAGCTTGAAATACTGATGCTGGGGCTCGCGCCCAAGTTGCAATTGCAGGCGCTCGAAATTGTCTTTCAAGTGTTCCAGTGTAGATTGACTGGACGCAGTGTTCGGCGCTGCTTGGGAGGCCTGTATCTGAGGCGGTGAGAAGTTGAACTTCAGATGCAGACGATTGTTTAAAGGCATGGTTGAGCTCCTTGAAATGCGTTATCGGGTCATGCGCAGGCTAGGTAATCGCCCATTTCCCTGTCTTTAATAAAGCATCTTCTTTTTTATCAGTATGCGTCCGGGTATCCAGTCTTGCGCAACTAACCAGGTTGCCAATTATGCGGCAGCAACTGCGCAATATCACTGGTTTGCTACGTCGGCTGGCGCGTGAGGACGTCCTTCAAATATGCATACGGATCATGCCCGTTGAGTCGCGCTGACGGGATCAAACTCATGATCGCCGCCGCCGGTTTGTACTTGCGCAAGCTCCATCCGAGGACGTCGCCCCCGTCCCCTATGTGCGTTATTTTGGTTTTTCGATGAGAGGACAAGTCCACGCGTTGCCAGAAGTTCAACCACGGCGGGCCTGACGTCATTTTCCAGCCCTCTTTAGAAAGCCAGTGATAATGAAGTCGTCTGCATAATGCACTATCCGCATTTTTCGAGCTGTCCACTTTGCATTGGGAAACCTCTTCGCCAGCATCGCTTCTAGTCTCGAGGATCTTGAGGCTTACTTCATCAGCTATGGTGCGCAATGGTGGTCGCGAATTTTCGGCGGGGCACGTCGCAACGATGTTGCGGGTATTCCTGCGCTACTCGGCAACGCAGGGAGCATGCAGCAGTGCATTGGCCGACTCGATCTGCGCCCCGCGACATTACACCCTCGAATCATTTTTCCGATGCGCTGAGCTGGGAGGATGCTCAACGAGTTCTCGCAACTACACATTCAAGCTCTGAGCGCGATGTGCGCGATCGAGCCATCCTGATGCTTCTCTTGGCGAGCTTATGCTTTCTAACCTTGGATATACCATATGCATGGATAAATCAGTTTAGGGGCACGTATATTAGAGATGCCCCAGCGTTTTTGATGCCATTTGCAGGCTTATCTAAAAAAATTTAGTGGCGCTGACCTATAATTTAATGATGCTGAGTTCTTCGGATGTTTGCAGCCAACCGTCGTGAATCCACTGCTTCAACCAAGTCGCGGCTTGAAGCGAGGCGGCCTCGCCGTGGAGAACCGCTAATTCAGTGCAAAATTCGGCAAAGCTCCAGCCTTCTTGAATCATACGATTTAGAGCAGTCGCTTCCGTTGGCTCCACGCTGCGATATTGACAAATCATCTGGCCCCGCCAAATCACAAGAAGCTGGGGCCGATCCAGCGCGGCACTCCTGAAAAACTCGGTCTTGTCTTTTACCGCGCGCCACAGTGCAAGGCTGTTGAAACGACAGGTGAGTAAATGCACGCCGGGGCTTCGACAGAACCGCAATGTTGGCCAATCTTCTGGCGGCAGATTGGCCATGTCCTGCAGCGTTAACGGCGTTCCGGGTGGGGCATCGAAGGCGAGAGTAAATGCCCACTCAAGTGCAGCCAATTCGGCCAAAGCTGCACCCTGCTCTGGCGCCAGGTGTTGGTGGATGAACCCCTCGAAGCTTTTCCCTAGCCAGCGCAGGCTGTAGTGGGTTGATGGACATTGACGGATATAGGCGGCGGCGAGCTGCTCAAACTCGTCATCCCCGAGCCAATGCCAGATGGTTGGATAGTCGCCGCGCAACACTTCTTGAAGGCGGGCCTGATAGGCGTTGTGATAAATCGCCAGGCCGGTATCTACAGCCAGCGTCGGACCACCGACGAGGCTGGCGCCAAGCTCGGGACTTACCGTCGCCGAGTGACCTAACAGATAACGCTCAAAAGTCAGTTGCCAGTCGTTCAGGCGCATTTCTGTCTCCCGGCCAGTGCGAGTTTGCCCAGCGTTCGAGCCTTTTGCAGTTCGGTGAGCAGCTCTTCAAACGGCGGGAAAAGGTCATCTCGTTCTAGCAAAACGGCTATTGGGCCGAGGTGTTCCAGTGTGCGTTGATACAGCGCCCAGACAGGGTCACTGACTGGATGATCATGGGTGTCGATCACGTACCCTCCGTAATTGTTGTGACCGGCCAGGTGCAGTTGGCGAATCTTGTTCGCCGGCAGGCCCTGAATGAACGTCCATGGATCGAAATCATGATTACGGGAGCTGACGTAAACGTTGTTGACGTCCAGTAACAGTTCGCAGTCAGTGAGGCGGCTCAGCGACTCAAGAAACGCCCACTCGCTAAACTCATCCGAAGCGGCCCGCACATAGCTGGAGACATTTTCCAGTACCAATGGTCGCTGTAGCACGTCCTGGACCTGACACACTCGACCGGCCACGTAATAGAGGCTTTCTTCGGTATAGGGGAGTGGTAACAAGTCATGAAGTTGGTGGGCGTTACCGCGACTCCAACACAGGTGATCCGAGATCCACGCTGGGTTGACTCTGTCAGCCAGCTGCTTGAGTTGATTGAGATAGCCCGTATCGAGGGCGTGTGGCCCGCCGATGGACATGGACACGCCATGCATGACTAACGGATAACGCTCGGCGATGGCGTCCAGGTAGTACAAGGCTTTGCCGCCCTGCACCATAAAGTTTTCGGAGACGATCTCGAACCAGTCCACGGCAGGCGACTGTTCCAGAATTTGTTCGTAGTAGGCACTACGTAAGCCCAGGCCATAACCCAGACAAGGAAGGGGGGCAGACATTTGCGGGGTCCTTGCAATGTGACCGCAGTGGAAAGCCACTGCGGTCAGACTCGGTGTTCGCTTACTCGCCGACTTTGCCGCCTTCTTTCGTACATTGGGCTTGGGTCATGACCTTGAAGCCGTGACCTTTGCAAACAGCCTGACCTTTACAGGTGTTTTCAGCAGTCTTGCAATCGTTCATGCCTTTGCACGAAGTCACGCCGTAGCAATGAACTTTGGCATCGTCAGCGGCCTGGACCTGAGTAGCAACGCCGGCAAACATGGTGGCGGCGGCGAAAGCGAGAGCTGCACCGGCGGTGGTGGATTTGAAATTCATGTTTATCTCCTCGGTAATCGTCAGGGTGTCGGCTGGACGGTTGTTCCCGTTACGACACACCACTAGAGAGTCCTGCTCTGAGGGTGTTACAGAAGTTGAAAAAAGATCTCGGCTGTGGGTGTGCGTTTTTTATGGCACCTGGCGCTTTGAGGACACCATGAAAGACCTGTTCGGCGCAGTGCGTGAAGATCGAACGGCCTCAGGGATGAACTGTTCCCGCTTTTGTACAGTGCAACCGGTTATATTTTTCGATCCGTGCGATAAGGCTGTAGCTGATGTTGACCTAACCACTGCGTTTTTCTGAATCCTGCTCGGTGAGTTTTGAGCCTGTACTACAGGTCCTGACGACGTTCGGCAGCGAGGCGCTCGGCGAGTGCATCGACGTCTGGTAAACGGTCATCTTGCATGGCGCGCAGCGTTGCTTGCGTCAGTCGCATCTGTCGAATGAACCGTCGGCAATTGGGACAAAAAATCAAATGATGCCGCACCATCAACTTCTCCCGAAGGCCCAGTTGTCCATCGAGATAGTCACTTGACCGCACCACTTGTTCTTTACACGTCAGCATTCACCGTTTTCCTCAAAGTGTTCTACTGTCGCAAAGACCTTCAATCGTGCCCTATGCAGCAGTACCCGAACGTTGGAGAGCGAAACGTCCAGAAGATTACTGATATCCTCCAGTTCCATTCCCTGGCGCTCTCGCAGCAGTAACACGCCGCTTTGCAGTGGCGGCAAGCACTGTAAGGTGTGCTCCAGGCATTGGCGCAACTCTTGCTCAGTCAACAGCGCTTCAGGCGTGTCTTGATGCCAGGCAAATGGTGCCAGCAGCCAATGGCCATCGCTAGGCGAAAAGCGATCATCATCGATAGTGCCATGAGGTGACGGCAAATCGTCAAGCAACACTTCCCTACGGTTCTGTTTGTAGCGACTTTTAGCTGAATTGGCGGTGATGGTCAGCAGCCAGGTTTTGAGGCTTGAGCGGCCTTGAAATCCTGCCAGATTACGCAGCACTGACACTCAGGCATCCTGTACCACATCATCAGCGCCTCGTTCGCCTACGATGGCATAGGCCACAGCCTGCATCGTGCTTTGATAAGTGCTGACGAGTTCCTTGTAAGCCTGAGATTCGCCCGCCAGCAGACGCTCGACCAGTTTGGCGTCATCCTTCATACGTATACCGCGTCGTTTGAGCGGCGTCAGCCATTATCAAAGTCATGAGAACAGAGGCCCCATCAAGTCGGCGGAAGCAAGGAACCGCATAGTATGCCGGGACCTGTGCGGTCGCTGTAGGGCGATACCCCAAAAAACTCCAGTTGTGGGTAACTGGAGCATCTTTACTGACACCCATCGCATTAGCGAACAGAGTGCCGGGCTATCAGATGATCGACCGACAGCTTGCCCGGCCCAGTGGCCATCAAGTACAGCAATACCGCGGCCCAGGTGCCGTGGGTTGGGTAGGCGTCGGGGTACACAAACAACTGAATGGTCAGGTTCATGCCCAGCAGTGCCAATGCGGAAAACCGTGTAGCGAGGCCAATCAGAATCATTGCGGGGAAGACATGTTCGGCAAAGGCGGCCATGTGAGCTGCGACCTCCGCGGACAACCATGGCACGTGATACTCACTCTTGAACAATGGGATGGTTGAATCCGCCAGGCGTGGTAGGCCTATTTGGAACGTGCCGTCAAACAGGTCAATGGCCAGGCCCTCGATCTTGGTCTGCCCGGACTTCCAGAACACGGCCGCGATGGAAAATCGTGCGATAAAAGCAACCAGGCTCTGAGGGATCATGCCCAGCAAGGTGATGGCGCGGGGGACGGGATTGTTCATGAGGAAGCCTTAAGGTGTAAGTGGGTAATGGCGTTGCGGCTGATCAGCAGGGCGAGGGTTTGGCTGAGATCGAATACGGGTGTCGCCTTCAGCGCCTGCGCCAGGGATTGCTCGTTTTGCAGGTTGTGGATGAATGCGCAGGCACCGGCATCAATGGCAAAAACTTCGACCTCCAGTCCGTTACGCAATATCAGCGCGTTTTGCCCTTGGTATAGGTCGATGCCCGCCAGTGTTGCCTCCTGTTGGTGAGCCGCCCAGATTGCGACCACCGCGAAGGGTGAATTCAAAAGGGCTAGGGAGGGATGAAGCCCAATGTGCAGTTCATGCGGAGCATTCGCCGAGAGCATGGCGGCGATCTGTTCATGGCTTAGCGGTCGTACATCCGAGGCGTGGTAAGCGTTGACCCGCCAACGCTCCAACCGTGCGATATCTGCCAGGTACGGCACGCTGGCGGCCGGTTCGAAGCCTGCGATGAACTCGGCCAGATCCTGGCCGTAATCATTGATCAGCGGGCTTGTGGGCGGGCAGTTCTGCACGTAAATCTGGGCCATGGATCGGAAAAACTCACTGCCCACTAGTTGTGCAACCACCGGATAACTGTCCGTCAATGCATTGATCAATGAGCTGTGCACATTATTGCGATACACCGCAAAACGGCTGGCCGGATTAGCGCCGTTGGCGCTGAACAAGCCCTCGGGGCAAGGCTGCTGCATATCAAGCAGGGCGGCGGCAAACGCCGTTTGAGTGCTCAATGCAGGCCTTGCGTGTACAACAGCAATTTATCGGCCCGGCGGACTTCGGCGTGCAGCTTGCTAAAAGTCGGCAATTGATTGTCGCGCTCGATGAGTGTCGCGACCGGTCCGACTCGTACCAGCACCTGTCGATATAAGGCCCAGACCGCATTGTCGATGGGCGCGCCGTGATCGTCGATCAGCAGTCGGTCGCCGAGGTTATCGGTGTCTTCGGCAAAACCTGCCAGATGAATCTCGCCCACGGCGTGAAGCGGTAAGGCGTCGATGTAGGCTAAAGGATCATCGGTGATGATTGATGCACGAGACATAGACGTTATTCACGTCCAGTAACAAGCCGCAACCCGTGCGGCGAACGATCTCGCTTATGAACTCGGCCTCATCTAGGGTCGAGCGCTCGAACGCCAGATACGTGGCGGGATTCTCCAGCAGCATTGGGCGTTTGAGTGCGCTTTGAACCTGGTCGATGTGCTCGCAGATACGGTTCAGTGTTGGCGTGTCGTATGCCAGTGGTAGTAGGTCATTGAGGAACGTCGGGCCATGGCTGGACCAAGCCAGATGTTCGGAGAAGGACTGGGGTTGGTAGCGGTTTATCAGCATGGCCAATCTTTGCAGATGCTGAACGTCCAGCGGGCCTTCGGCACCGATGGACAGGCCAACGCCGTGTAATGACAGCGGATACTGCTCGCGAAGCAAACCCAAATAGTGATGAAACGGACCGCCGGCCACCATGTAATTTTCGGCATGGACTTCGAAAAAACCGATATCCGGTTGTGTGCCGAGCACTTCACGAAAGTGCTCGGTTTTGAGTCCCAGCCCAGCCCGGGGCGGCAGCCCGAACGACAAATGGTTCATGGTCGATACTCAGGCGGGCTTCAGGTCAGGGCTTGGCTTGGAACGCTTCCAGCTGACCAAAACCGGTCGCGGAGGTTTGGCTTGTCGTGGTGATGCAAGTACCTTTAGGGACCAGTTTCCAGGCGTTGGTCTGGAAGTCGGTTTTCGAAGTACCGGCGCAGGTCGTGCCAGCGCCTGCGGCACAATCGTTTTTGCCTTTGAGGGCAATACCGAAGCATTTTTCCATGTCGTCGGCCGCATGGGCGGTCGACACGGCCGCCATGCTCAAGGCCGAGCCGAGGGCCAGAACGAGGGCGGTGGCGGACAGCGTGCGAGTGGTCGCAGTCATGATGTTTCTCCGGAGCTTGGTTTGAGTAAGGCGCGGTTGTACTTGCGCAGCACTCTAGAGACCGGCCATCACGCGGCGTTACAGTCATTGCAATTTTTTTTCTGACTGGATGCGATTGAGGGGCGCAGACTGATTGAATTGCCCAGGTCTTCGCAGACTGTCACAGGGAGGCGGAGCCTAGGATGCTCGTTCTGACACGCTTTAATGCCAGCACTCGCAAAAACTGCCTGATTGGCTGGGCTCGCACGTGCGCTGCTTCGCCTTTCTGGGCGGTATCTCGCAGATCCTGGTGCCGGACAATCTGCGCAGCGGCGTCACCAAAGCGCATCGTTAGGAGACGGACATCAATCCCAGTTACCGCGACCTGGCCGAGCATTACGGCGTAGCCGTATTGCTTGCTCGCTCGCATAAGCCGAGGGATGAAGCCAAGGTCGAAGTTGGCGTGCAAGTGGTCGAGCGCTGGATCCTGGCAGTGCTGCGCAGCCGCCAGTTTTTCTCGCTCGGCGAACTCCAACACAGCCATCGAACTGCTGTTGGATCGATAGAGCGCGGCAGTGTCACTCCTCAAGCGTTGAATAGTGTCTATCTGTGGGGCGTCTCTGGTCGAGAAAATGCTGATGCAGTTGGCTGGGGGGGGCATGTCATTTGGTCGCGGTTTTCGCATGAGGGGAACCTCGTTACCGACGGCTGCTCATGCGAAGAGGGCGGGCACTGTACCTAGGCGCGCTCCGGCCGTCAGCACAGCCGTGGTGCAGGCGACGAAACGTGAGGGGGGCACGCCCTGTGCGAAAATTCCAGGCGGATAAAATCGCCCCCCGACAGGCCTAAGGCCCGCTCGGCAAGGCGTTGCGAACCTTGGATGTGAGCCGGGTAAAAAACTGGGGTGGTTCACTGATTGGCCGGCGGTTGCCCTGTTTTGCTCGTGGGTCAGGCCATGTGGGTCAACTGGCGGGCAGCATGCACCAGTTGCTCCAGTTGATGATGGGCCATGGCGCGGTCCATTTGCAGCAAGGGCTGGCGGTTCCACACCACCCGCTCCTGACTCACGGGATCACGCCCCAGCACCGGTTTGCAGACGTCTTGGCTGAACATGTTTTGCTCTTCGACCAACGCGTGCCCGGTTGGTGTCACGTTGGTGAACATCAGCAGGTAACCAACAGGATGCTCGGTCAGGTGGCAGACATGGCTGTCGAGTTGCAGGCTGGTCACCGAATCGATGGTCGAAGGGGCCGGCAGTGACAGTGAGAGACACAGCTGCTGGATCGCGTCTTGAAAGTGCGCAGTCATGATGATTTCCGAGGGCTAAAAGAACGCATTAGAGCAGTACGGAAAATCGCTAACTATCAGTCATGGTTGGAGTTTTTTAACTTTGGTGAAAAATTTTCCGAATCGCAGCGTCTGCAAAAAATACGACCAATCCTGATAGGTCGTCTCCGCAAATCTCCCTAGACTTCCCGGAAAATCAAAGGCAACACAGAAGGAAGTCATCTTGCAGATCAATTTGTTGGCTCATAGCCACGGCACACTCCCAACCCAGGCCCCAGGGATACCGGAAGGTCGGCTGGGCAACCTGAGTGCTCGTCCGGTCGACACCGACACTGCCGCAAAACTGCTCGCCAGGCGAAATGAGTCACCCCAAGGGGGCGGCTTGCTCTCGCGTATCCTGGCGCAGATCATCCGACCGTTTGCGGCGGTGCGGGAGTGGATTAGCAACTTGCTGGGGCACAGCGCCTCGCCTCGTGCTTCGCAGGTGGCGCCTCAGGTCCAGGCTCCACCCGTTTCTGCGGCGGAACTCAAGTTGATGATGCAGCAGTTTGCGCTCAAAGAAGCCCCCAACGGCCTGGCCAAGGCCGGTCAGTTGGCCGACGTTACTGCCGCGAATCTGCTGGAAAAACACAGCGCGCTCGCCACCGGCAATGGCGCCTTGCGCTCCGTGGCAACCGCGCTGAAAGCCGTCAAGGATCACTCGCAGAACACTGACAATCGTTCGCTGGCGGCCTCGCTGCTGGATCAGAAAGTGGCAGGCATTTCCTTGCAGCAATGGGCCACGGTCGGGGGGCAGGCCAGCGCTTGGCTGCAAGAGGCGAGCGCGCCGCAGTTGGCGCAAGCCGCGCAGCAACTCAATCAACTGGCCAGTGGTGTCAGCCAGTTGGAGCAGGCGGTTGGTCGGGAGTTGAGGGGCGACTCCGTGCCCCCGCCACCCGCTGATAAGCTGGCCGATGCGCTGCTCGAGCATTTCGGACTGGAGGCCGAGCAGTACCTGGATGAACCCAAGGATGGCCAGGCGCCTGCCTTCAGCGATGGGGAAGTGATGGCCATCGGGCTCTACACCAATGGTGAGTATCAGCCGCTGAACCGCGCTTTGCGGGCCGGCAGGGAGCTGGATCAGGGCCAATCGGCAATTGCCCAAGGGTTAAACTCGGCCTTCGGCAAAGTCGACGCTGACGAGACCGTCGTCAAGACCTTCCGGGGCACCCGCGGTGGCGATGCGTTCAGCGGTGTCGCAGAGGGCCACAAAGGCCAGGACGCGGGCTACCTGTCGACGTCCATGAATGCGCAGACTGCCAAGGATTTTGGTAACCATGGCACCCAGTCGACCGTGTTCGGCAAATCTGGGCTGGATGTCAGCAGCATCTCGATCGAGGCAGCCGAGCAAGAGATCCTCTACAACAAGAATACCGAGATGACCGTGCTGTTCAGTGCGAAGGATAGCCAGGGGGTGACCAAACGCGTGCTGGAGGAGTCCGTGTTGTCCACAGACAGCGGACGTCAGAAAGGTTTGCTCGATGCGCTGGATTTACCCGCCGCACCGAAGGCGCAGCCGGGTGATGTCCTCAGCCAGGACCTGGGTTTGAGACTGCGTGGCTTGGATCTGGCCTGATCCGATTTCTCGCCTGTTTTGCCTTGCCTGATCGCTACTCGGTGACTTTTCGTACAGAACCCTAGAGCCAGATGTCGACCTGGCGTTCCTCAACGGCAATCGGTTGGCCCTGCTCAAGCAACCGTCAATACTCGGCCCGAGCAAGTCTTGCGGGCCGTCCAGCGGTTTGGCGGGGCTTGCCTGGAAACGTCGTTGATTGGCACGGACCTGCGCCAGGATCTGCCGGTCCTGGCGCAGGATCACCCGGAGCAACTGGCGCAACACGCCGCGCTTGAGCACCGCCGCAAGGCGTCAGCCAGGCGCTGACCAGTAGAGGCGGTGGTTGTGGTACTCGATTTCCGCCAGGCCTGGCAGGCGGACCTCCAATGTTGGCACCGCGCTCACCTTCGAACAGTCGCGAGATCAGCCCTGACTGTTTACCTTCCTCGCTGTACACCGCCTCGACCCCGTCGGAGAGCGGGCGAATCCGTGCTCTGATTTTCTGTCGTTGCTTGTCGTGCCGCATCCAGCGATGCGTGGGCGAAATGGGATTGGTTGGCCTCCAACAAATCCTGTAAGTGGACCTGTTGTTTCGCGTTCTCAGACTCTGCGGATTGCGCAGGAACAGGCATCGCGCTTGTTTGATGAGTTTGCGAGCCGGCTTGTCGTGACGCGACCGGTTAGCTTCGTCGACGCGAACCCGATCGATTGCTTCTCGGTCATATTTGGCCACGACACGGAGCAGGTCATAGATCACGCGCGTTTTTGGGCAGTGCTGACGAACTTCCAGATCAAACGCAGTGTTCATGTTCATCGCCACCGCTTCGATGCGAGCGCATCCCTCAGGCCCCAGTTCTTCGAAAAAGGGCCGAACCGCCGCCCGGCGGCGGTCTTCACCGATCCACAATACTCGTCGTGTCTCCGCATCCAGGTACAACACTGGCATAGCGATGCCCTGTGAACAGCACGAATTCATCCATTACCAGGCGCGTCGTGGTTGCGCGTTCGGCAGTTCGCTCAGCACCGCCTGCAACGCTCGACGCTCCAATAACCGAACGGTGTCCCAATGCAGCCCAAACATCTGGGCCACGTGCAAGGGGGGAAGGCGCTCGCAGGCCTGAATAACCGTGTGCGCATAGCGATCCAGCCAACTGATGGCCTCCATGCGTTTGCCACAGTCGCGGCAGCCAACCCGCCTGAGCAAGACGCACAGGCGTACCCCGCGACCGAGAATGGGCAGGTCACGAACGGTTCGCTCGCAATACTCATAAGTGGTTGAGCAAGGTTTTTGGCTGCCGCCGTAGGAAGGGGAGTGGTTGGCGTGGGGGATCAGATCGATCTGCAGGGCGTCGCCATCAGGTTTGATTGTAACGATAGAAAAGTCCTCCCCAAAGAAGGAAAGTATTATATCGCGCATAAGAATGCCGGTTTGTTTGATGTGTTTGTTCGCACGAACATCATCAATAAAATCGGCGTTCTTGTTATGGATAGACGCTTGATCAGCACCAAGTAATCCGTGCCTGTACGCTTCAATCAGCGGTTGGAGCGAATATGGGTAAAGGATGCGTAAAGCTACAACAGGAAAACCGGTAAATAAAGAGTGGTGATCGATATATTGATGAAAAGCCCCAGCCTTTGAATGCGGGTGAGGTTTCAATAGGTGCAATATAAAACTCGCTGATCAAGACTCGCAACATGAGCGCGGGAGACAACCAATGCAGGATTTTGTGAAAAGCAGAGTGCTGCATTTTTTATCTGGTATCGCCGGAATATTAGACGTCCTGTTAATTGGAGGCGTGGCCGCCACAAAGTCAATATGGCTCCATTTCGGATGGCTTACGTCCTCATTGTGCAGTCGAAAGCAAAAAATATTTTAAGCAGATGTTTCAATTAAAAAATGTACCTTCATTTGTTGTACCAACGTCTGAATTGCGTTCAATGGTTGAGCGCAGTAAACCTGAAGCGCACAAAAGTGTGCTGGAATGAGATTCGTCTCAAAAATGGTTTTTTAGGCTCTGCAAGGTATGAGTGGACAAACTGCGATAACGGGTGCCCAGCCATTGATTTGTTTGGTGCTGGAATTGCGATAGTGCGGTTCTGGTTTTCGCAGTGCGTAGGACTCAACCTACTTTTTCTTAAACAGGAGCTAAGGCAGTGAGATGGTCTGTGATGTCGCCGTTACGAATCGCTATGCTGGACGACCACGCATTAATTCGCGAAGCGTTGAAAATTCGTCTTACCCTGGAAGTTGACTTCAAGGTTGCGGGTGTCTACGAAACCGGCCGCGAATTGCTTGAGGGCTTGCTGGTCCAGCCGGCGGATTTGCTGGTGCTTGACTACCAGTTGGCTGACGGTGAACTGGACGGGCTGCGCTTGATCAAGTCCGTGCGCACCCGGCACCCAGATTTGCGAATCGTGATTTTCTCGTCGCTGGACAGGCCCGCGACGGTCAACATGTGCATTCGTGCAGGGGTCAACGGTTTTGTCGGAAAAACCCAGGCAAGCGATGAGTTGCTAAAGGCCATACGAATGGCCGCTCTAGATCGTATCTACCTGTCGCCAGAAGTGGCGGCGGCGCTGGAGAAAAAGCCGGTACCGCAACTGCCCGATGACGAACACCATCTCCAAGGTGATCAAGCGCTGGCCGACTACCCCGAGCTTTCTCCCAAGGAGCGTGAGGTCCTGCGCTGCTGCTTGCAGGGCTTGTCGGTTTCTCAAATCGCCATCAAGTTCACCCGCAGTCGCAAGACCATCAGCGGTCAGAAGCAGGCGGCTTTCAGGAAGCTGGGCATAAGCACCGATGGTGAGCTGTTCAAACTGCAGTCTCAGTTGAAGGATCTTTAAGTCAATGGCTCGAAATCAGTGCCAGCGGGTGCAGATTTTCAGAAGAGCAATAGATAAAAAAGCAGTTGATGGTCTCCCGCATTGGGGGTAGGCAATCGCTTTGCACATTGCATTTTTGAGCCAGAGTTCATTTGCCCGCTTTTGCTCGTCAATACAATGGAAATTCAGTCAGGCAACCAAGGCAGTTCCAGTGACCGAATTACTCTCTTGTTTCGTCGATCATCGTCACAGGTTTGTCCGTTCCTATTCATATCCAATTCGCTGACAACGTATTTTCTCGTGTTTCTGGAGGTGGCTGACGATCAACTCTTCATCTCTGTCGCGGTGATAGTGTCGATGGCCTTTGGTCTGATATGCGCCAGTGGCCTGCGGGCCGTGGAGCATAAAAGTCTGATGTGGCGCTATATCTCGCTGGAAAAACATATTTCAGGAAGCACCTATTTGCAGCAGCTACATACGCTCATTGAATGGCGTCAGCAGGTCGAAGCGGAGAACCGGCCATGCTGCATGGTCTCTGCCATAACGAAGTTGTGCGGATGATGGGCTATCACACTGACGGTGCGGACTCACTGGTTCCAGCGACTGTTATCGACTAGCCATTGCCGGTAGCGTTTGGCCCCAGCGCTGTGAACTGATGGCTGGCGGCCAACGTCAACGCCTTGCCCTCGGCACTGAGGGTCAGTCGGTTATTGTCGGGAGTAGTTATCAACCCGCTCAGGGTAAAACTACCGTGATCAACGCCTCACAATGGCAGTCTCGGATCCCGCATGGTGTAGAAATTTCTGCCACGGCGCAGACCTGTGGGCACGTAATGCCCTCTGCCCGTGGCGCTGCCTGGTTGCTTGAGGAACTTCAGCTCGCCAGGGTCGCTGGCCATGATCGTCAGCAACAGGTCGCGTTGTCTGAGTTCAGTGCTCAAGGACCAGGCGCCGTCGTCCCATTGCCATACGATGCGAGCGGGTTGCTCCTGACGGTCGCCGAGCTTGTGCGCCGCTACTCCGACGCAGACTTGCACTGCTAGATGGTTGGCGGGAATCGCGCGGATTGCCAGCGTGGCAGAGTCGTATTGGCGGTTGCCCAAGAGGAGAGCAGAAGCAGGGTGCACTTGAGCAGCAAGCAGCGAGCGATGGGCGACATGAGCGATACCTTCTCCGGTGATTGGGGGGCTTGAAGCAAGGCGTCGGATATTCGTTGCGCGGTTACATACCTTTGAGACAGGTCTCATACCTTTCGCTGTTGCGTTCAAAGAAGATTGCCTTACTCCAAAGTGCGCGCCGACCTATGCCGCGTGCAGGTTGGTCAATCGAGCCGACGTCCTACTGAGTACGTTGGAAAATTTGTCGTAAGAGGCATGAGTGTTGAATTCAAATCCAGTGAATATTGCCGTTGTAGATGGTAAAACCATTACTCAAACCACAGCGCTTGACGTGGCCAATGCCGGCAAGCCTATTCGGATCAAAGCTATTGCTAACGGCAAGTACATTCTTGCCGAAGGCGACAAGGGGATTGCCCCCGAAAACATTACCATTAAGCGCGTGGGCAAGGATTTGCATGTCGCGCTGGAAGGCACAGACCCGGATCAGCCTCACCTGATCATCGAAGGGTTCTTCGATAACCCAGGGCAGCTGGTGGGTGTAGCGGAGGACGGTACTTATCACGAGTACATTGCTTCGGATGCGGAGCAGGAGCATTCCGCTGCGTTTCTTATTGATGGCGTGTCTTCTCCACAGGTGTTGGGGGCGGAGGAGTTGGTTGGTTTCGGTGACGGGCTTGTAGCCGGTGGTGCCGGTATCGGCTGGTTCTGGCCAGCGCTGCTGGGCCTGGCGGGCGTCGGTCTGCTCGGTGCGGCTAAGGCCGGCAGCGGTAGTGGCGATGATAATAGTGGTTCGATTAATCGCCCCGACACACCTGGCTTGAGTGATGTCACCGATAACGTGGGCACTGTTCAAGGTCCATTGAGCCAAGGCGGTGTCACCGACGACACGACTCCGACCCTCAAGGGCAAGGCCACGGCGAACTCCACCGTCAACCTCTACGACGGTGGCGTAAAAATCGGCAGCACCACCTCCGATGCTTCGGGTAACTGGACGTTCACGCCAAGCACGGCACTGGGCGACGGCGACCACCGCTTCACCGCCAAGGTCGTGACCGCTGCCGGCGGCGAAAGCGCGCCCACTGCGGTGTTTGGTCTGAACATCGACACCACCGCACCGGGTAAACCGGGCGAAGGTGGCAATGGCGGCATCAGCACCGTTAACGATGACGTCGGTACTGTTCAAGGCCCGATTGTCAAG
>NZ_JBIUXX010000037.1:0-33590 GCF_044744235.1 Pseudomonas sp. NPDC087346 | reverse complement strand
GAGGTAAAAGTCGATAAAGACGGCAACTGGATGTTTACCCCGAACCCGCCGCTCAACGATGGCAAGCACGACCTCACCCTCATCGTGACCGACCCGGTCGGCAACAGCAGTGAAGAGTCGGCTCCGTACAGCGTGATCGTCGATACCGTCGCGCCGGGTAAACCCGTTATCACCGCCATGGTTGATGACCAGGGCGCGGTGAAAGGGCCGATTACGGCTGGCACCATCACCGATGACGCGCAGCCGCATATCAACGGTACCGCCGAGCCTGGCAGCAGCGTGATCATCTATGACAAAGGTGTGGAAATCGGCCGTGCGCCGGTGGATGCCCGTGGCAACTGGACCTTCCTGCCAAGTCCGCCCCTGAGCAACGGCCCCCACAAAGTGTCTGTGGCAGCCATGGATGCCGCCGGCAACCTCGGCGACAAATCCGCTGCGTTCGATTTCGAGGTCATCGCCGGTGGCGCACCGACGGCGCCAGCCATTACTGGCATCATTGATGATGTGGGCAGCAAACTGGGCAATCTGTCGCCCGGCAACGTCACCGATGACGCCCGTCCGGCTATCAATGGTACCGGCGGGGTGGGCGCGACCATTTTTGTGTATGCCAACGGCAAGCTCCTGGGTACGACCGAGGTTCAAGCCAATGGCCAGTGGAGCTTTGTCCCAACCGCCGATCTGGTCGACGGCCTGAACAACATCACTGCCACCACGACCAATGCGGCGGGCAACGTCAGCCCGCCAACCGGTCAATACTCGATCACTGTTGATACCCTTGCACCAGGCTCGGCCACCGGCCAGGTCCTGAGTGATGACGTCGGCGCTATCACCGGCCCGATCAACAGCGGCGGTACCACCGACGACAGCACCCCGACCTTCAGCGGCACCGCCGAAGCGGGCACGACCGTGATCATCTACGACAAAGGCGTGGAAATCGACCGTGTGCCGGTCAACGCGCAAGGTCAGTGGCGCTTTACACCGAGCACGCCACTGGCAGACGGTCCTCACAGCCTGAACACGGTTATTGAAGATGCGGCCGGCCACCAGAGTCCGAAAAGCACGCCAATCGATTTCAGCGTCGATACCCGCGCTGTCGCTATCAGCATCACCCAGGTGACCGATAACGTGGGCACTGTTCAAGGTCCATTGAGTCAAGGCGGTGTCACCGACGACACGACTCCGACCCTCAACGGCAAGGCCACGGCGAACGCCACCGTCAACCTCTACGACGGTAGCGTAAAAATCGGCAGCACTACCTCCGATGCGTCGGGTAACTGGACGCTCACGCCAAGCACGGCACTGGGCCAAGGCAACCACCGCTTCACCGCCACGGTCACCACCCCGGCCGGTGGTGAAAGCGTGCCGACGCCGGTGTTTAACCTGGAAATCGATATCACTCCACCGGTTAATCCTGGAGAGGGCGGCACTGGCGGCATCGACAACGTGCACGACGATGTGGGATCGAACCAGGGTCCGATCGACAATGGCGGCTTCACCGACGACACCACGCCGACCTTGAGTGGTGGTGGTCAGCAGCCGGGCGACACCGTGTCGATCTATGACGATGGTGCGCTGATCGGCACTGCCCAAGTGGGGGCTGATGGCAACTGGTCGTTCACCCCAGACCCGCCGCTCAACGAAGGTGAGCACGAGTTCACCATGGTGGTGACCGATCCGGCGGGCAACGCCAGTGATCCGTCCGATCCTTACATTGTGACTGTCGACTTCAGCGCGCCGGCTGCTCAGGCCACGATTGTGAGCATGGGCAAGGACAGCGGGAGTGACAGTGGTGATTTCCTGACCAACGACGGAACTGCCGGGCGCTTGATTCAGGGTTCGCTGACGGCAGCGCTGTCGGCTGATGAAAAGGTGCAGGTTTCCGTCGATGGCGGCGTGAACTGGCAGGATGCGTTGCTCAATGGCGATGGGACCTGGAGTTTCGTTGATGAAACGGTCCATGCCAGTGATTGGGAGATTCAGACGAGGGTTATAGATGTTGCGGGTAACGTAGGCGGTGGAAACGTGCAGCAAGTCATGCTGGACAACACACCTCCGGATGCGCCTGCTTCCGTCAGCCGTAGTGGGGATGAGGTCGCTGTCGAAGTAGCCGGGACGACTGTGAATGCCGGCGACGTGTTGATTGTGAATGTCGGCGAGACCCAAGTACGACATACGCTTACGCAACAAGACATCGATACCGGGACAGTCGCGGTTGACGTCCCTGCGGTAGTGACGGGAACTCTAGAAAGTTTTATTGTTGATAACGCCGGAAATGTTTCAAATATTACAACTGCGCCTAGAGAATTAAGAGATGATTTTAGTTCGTTGGATCCTGGTTACAGTATAAATGCAGGTGAGAGTTCAAGATTTGATTTTTATACGTTAACAAATCTTTATGGGAGTTCTATTAGCTGGCTTGATCATAACAGGCGGAAGGCGCTAATTATAGGTCAGACTCATTCCGGTGCGAATATAACTTTGGATTTTCCGGCGACTAGTTTTTCCTTTGAGGTTACAGGTACTAACGGTGGCGCTAATAATACAATTTACTATAAGGATATAGAGGGAAATGTTATTCATTCTGAATCGGCTAATTCGCCTGGCACCTATTCTTTTACCCCGCCAGATGGCATATATATTGGGACGGTGGAGATCACTGTTAGCGATATTGCAGGTATTTGCATCGACAATATCGAGGTCATCACTGCATCTGGCGCGTTAACTCACCCTACGAACCAGCTTATCGATAATGCTATTGGGTATTTCGGATCCGATGACAATAATCTATTCACTATCGATTCTGTGAATAATTTGTCAGGCACTAATTCGGGTGTTCACGGAGGGGCGGGGCTCGATACACTGACACTTAGCGGTAAAGATCAAGTATTAGATTTGACCAGTATCGGTGAAAAGCTGAATTCTATCGAGGTAATTGATCTAACAGGCTCCGGCGACAACACCCTTAAATTGTCTTTAGAAGATGTTCTTAGCAATGGTGAAACCGATCTGTTCCATACCAGTGGCAAGACTCAAATGATGGTCAAGGGCGATGCCGGTGACAAGGTCGATTTGCAAGGCCTGATCAGCGCGGAAGATCCGGGAAGCTGGAGCAATCAGGGCCAAATCACGGTTGGTGGTTTGGCTTATCAGGTGTACAACCACTCCTCATTGGATGCCGAACTGCTGGTTCAGCAAGGGGTGACCACCAACCTGGTGTAAGCCGGCCTGACCATCAACTTCTCTCAATTTACTTTCTAAAAACTGCGGGCATCGTCAGATGCCCGCAGTGGAGTCATGAGCATGTTTAAACTTTCTTCCCTGTTTCACGGTGCGCTGATTGGCATGGCATTAAGCACTGCCCCTCCTGTGATGGCTGTCCAGGCCTTCGGCGATCAATACATTCCCGTGGCCCCGGTTTCCGCCGGGCAAGCCCAGGTCGTCTACTATCGTTCCGCAACGGTCGGGGCGCAGAACGGCGCGCTCCACGTGTATGTCGATCGCGAGTTCCACGCCGGCCTGTTGCCAGGGGGCTATACCGCATTCTGTGTGGCCCCTGGCTCGCACACTCTGGGTGCTTATCTGAACGATGCCCCTGACTATAAAGGTAAGAACACCGAGTTGTATTCGGCCCACCTGGAAGGCGGTATGACCTACTTTCTCAAGGCCGGCGAAGGTGCTAACGGTGTCCCGCAGGCGGTCAAGCGTGCCGATGCTGAAAAGGAACTGGCCAGCATGCACAAGCAGATTCAGGCGTTGTCCCGTGCTTCCAGTGTTAGGGCTTGTGATTACTAGTCGGCGGTCGAAACCCCCAACCGTTCAAGGAGTATTCGCTGTCGAGTGATGTTCTCTTCACATTCGGCAAGTCAGGCTACGCGGACCTCTTGGCGTAAGGTCGCCAAGCTATCCGGATCTGATCGGTCAGTTGAAAAGCGACAACACGCCACTCCAGCACATTGAAGTGATCGGACACACCGATGCCATCGGCTCTGATTCCAGCAACCAGGCTCTTGGCCTAAAACGTGCGCAAACGGTACGCCGTCTGTTGATCGAAGGCGGCCTACCGGCAGCAAGCGCCCGCAGTGTCGGTTCACGAGAGCCGGTGAGTGGTGACTGTGATGGCCGGGATCGGCGTGTGGTGGTGCGGGTTGATAGGCATCGCAGATTGATAAACATGAAGAAAGGCCGGCGTAATAGTTGCACCTGCTTTTTGCCGTTGATTGAGTGTCGTCCTGCTTCATCAGAATTCCACAACGGTCTTTGTCGTAATGTGGCTGGACTTTGGCTGGGATGTGTTGGTAGAGGTTTTTCTAAAGACAAGTAATTGTTCTCTATAGGGAAGTGATGCCTGTGCAAGACTACTTAAATTAAATAAAAAGGCTTTCTAATGAATAATCGCATACTTATTGTTGATGATCATCCCGTTGTTACTCTGGCCATCAGGCTGCTGCTGGCCAGTGAAGGATTTGACGTGGTGGCGGAAGTCGATAATGGGGCTGACGCACTTGAGAAGGTTGAAGCGCTGTGTCCTTCGATAATCATACTGGATATCGGCATTCCTGTGATTGATGGGTTAACGGTGATCAACCGGATTGTCGCCAAACAACTGCCGGTAAAAATCATTGTCTTGACCGGTCTTCCGCCCGCTCATCTGGTGAAACGTTGCCGGCAGCTCGGTGCCCACGGATTCGTCAGTAAGCAAAATGAGCTCGCTGAGGTGGTATATGCCGTCAGGGCTGTTCGTGCTCATCAAGAATACTTTCCTGATCTGTGTATTGTTCCGGTCCATGGAAATCAAGCATCTCGGGAGCATGAGTTGCTAGAGCTCTTGTCGGGTCGCGAGTTTGGCGTCATGCAACAACTGCTATTGGGCATGAGCAACCGAGCAATCGCGCAGAGCATGCTGCTGAGTGACAAAACGGTGAGTACCTACAAAACACGACTTTTGCACAAGCTCAATGTCAGCGATGTAGTGGGCCTGTATGCGTTGGCAAAACGTAATGGTCTGGTTTAATCCGAGTTCTACCTTGGCAAGTGAAGTTCCAGAACATCGCCCATCCAAGTGTGATTGCCTAATCCGAAATTTCTAGCCACAACTTCATAATCTCTCATCCGACAAACTCCACTTCAAGTGCCGGCAGGAGTTTCTTACGGCTTCCGAGGAAGCATCAGTTTCAGATCGTCATGCCCCTTTAACCGATAAATGTCCGTTCTGCCGTGCGTTACCCAAAGCGATAAGCATTTTTGCCGTTCGTCTTGTCGGGGGCATAACCGTCACGTTTGAGACAGGTCTCATTCCGAATGGAGATCACGATCGTCAGAATACTCCCATGATTTTTAAGACTCATGACCCGCTGGCAACGCCAGCGCAGGAGATTCTACTTTGAGAACGACGCAGGACACTTACCACGAGCGGCAGCGACTCGGGGGCTCCGTTGATGGCTGCCGATAGCACGTTCGTAAACCCTCAGTCGGATGATCAGCCGACACCAACGCCTCACACCCAGGGGGTTGCTGACACGCTGCTGCAAAGCGTTTCCTGGCTGTGTGATCACTACCGTGTTGGGCGCTCGCTCGAAGCGCTGACCGCCGGTTTGCCAAAGTCCGCCGTGCTGTCGCCGTCGCTCGCATTGGCGAGTCTGACCAACGCCGGTTTGTCGGCAGGTTTGGTGGAGCGTCGGCTTCAGGCACTACCCACACAATTGGTGCCGATGATTCTGTTACGCAAGGATCAGGGCGGTTGCATACTGCTGGGTCGTCGGCCCGATCTGGATGCAACGGACAAGCGCACGTTTGTCTATCAGGTGATCTTTCCAGAGCTCAGCCCCGAGCCGGTCGAGGTGCCGCAAGCCGACGTCGATGAGCTGTACGCCGGCTTCGCCATTCTCGCCAAGCTTAAGGCCAAGGTGGATACGCGCGCCGGAGAAGAAACCGGACGGCCTGCGGGGCACTGGCTGTTGAGCACGTTGTGGCGCTATCGGCGCTACTACCGCAGTGCCGCTATCGGCGCGGTGCTGATCAACGTCCTGGCCCTGGCCAGTATCTTTTTCACCATGAATGTGTACGACCGCGTCGTGCCGAATCAGGCGTTTGTCACGCTGTGGTCGTTGGCCATCGGTGTGGTTGTGGCCATGATCTTCGAGGCGGTGGCGCGCAAGGTACGCTCGCACTTGCTGGATATGGCGGGGAAGAAGGCTGATCTGGTGCTCGGTACGATGTTGTTCCGGCAGGCATTGTCGATTCAGATGGAACACAAGCCGGCGTCCTCCGGTTCGTTCGCCAACCAGTTGCGTGAATTTGAATCAGTGCGCGATTTCGCCACGTCGGCCACCTTAGCGGCGATTTCCGATCTGCCGTTTGTGTTGATGTTTGTCGGGGTGATCTTCGTCATCGGTGGGCCGTTGGGCTGGATTCCCTTACTGCTGATTCCGCTGATTCTCGCCGTCAGCATTTTCATTCAGTGGCCTCTGGCACGCAC
This sequence comes from Pseudomonas sp. NPDC087346, assembly GCF_044744235.1. Classification (NCBI taxonomy): domain Bacteria; kingdom Pseudomonadati; phylum Pseudomonadota; class Gammaproteobacteria; order Pseudomonadales; family Pseudomonadaceae; genus Pseudomonas; species Pseudomonas sp. NPDC087346. The sequence goes on along the minus strand of NZ_JBIUXX010000037.1, from coordinate 27,115 downwards.
CATGAAGGAAAACTTGCGCGAGTCCTCGCTCAAGCAAGGCGTGTTGATCGAGTCGATTGAAGGCCTGGAAACACTCAAGGCGGTCGGCGGCGAAGCGTACATGCAACGGCGCTGGGAAACCTTCAGTGCCATGGCTGCCAGCACCTCCTTAAAGTCGCGAGAATTGTCAGGAGTCGCCACCAGCACCGTCGCTTTCTTTCAGCAAGTGCAAACTGTGGTGTTGATGGTGGTCGGTGTTTACTTGATCGATACCGGCGATTTGACCATGGGCGCACTGATCGCCACCGTGATGCTGTCCGGACGTGCGACGGCGCCGCTGGGTCAGGTTGTGGGCTTGGCTGTGCGCTTTCAACAGGCCAAGGCCGCCCTGCAATCGCTCAATGGTCTGATGGCGCTGCCGGTTGAGCGTGATGCGAGCCGCGAATATCTGGCCAAGCCCTCGATCAGCGGCCAGTTGACCCTGAAAAATATTGGTTTCGCTTATCCCGCTCCGCCCATGCAACCTAATCCGCAGGTGCTGCAAGGCATTAACCTGATGATTGAAACCGGGGAGCGGGTGGCGATTCTGGGCCGTATCGGCAGTGGCAAATCGACGCTGTTACGAGTCATGGCGCGGCTGTATTCGCCGGTGGAAGGGCAAATGTTCAGCTCTGGGCTGGATGTCCATCAGATCGACCCGGCGGACTGGCGAAAGGCTGTCGGTTATGTGGGCCAGGATGCGCGGCTGTTTTATGGGTCGCTGCGCGAGAACGTCATGATCGGTCGTCCTGAAGCCAGTGCCGATGAGTTTTTGCGGGTGTTGCGCCTGACTGGACTTGACCAGGTCGCGGCGCGTCATCCGAAGGGCATCAACCTTCCTATCGGGGAAATGGGCGAAGGGTTGTCCGGCGGTCAGCGCCAGTTGGTTTCTTTGGCGCGGACGCTGCTGGCCCGTCCGAACCTGTTGCTGCTCGATGAGCCGACGAGTGCCATGGATACCCAGACCGAAGCGATGTTCTTGAGGCACCTGCAACAGGCAACGCAGGAGCAAACGCTGGTGGTGGTGACACATCGCCCGTCGCTGTTGGCATTGGTCCAGCGCATCGTTGTGGTGGAAGACGGAAAGGTGGTTGCCGACGGTCCGAAGGACACCATCCTTGCGGCCATGAACGCCAACACTCGTAAACCTGAATCGGCCAGTGCCGATGCACAGAGCGCCACCAAGCGAGAGCCGGCTACCCGAAGCGCCTCCACCGTCATGTCCTTGAATGCGAAAAAGCCAGCCCCGGTTGCAGCCGCACAAGCTCCCGACGCCGCTAACTGAAGTCAGAGATCAATCCATGAAACGTTTATTTGGGCGGTCCGCTGCGGCGGATCTGCAGCCCGGCGACGCCGCGTATATGAAAGATATTCAGGAGTCGCTGCTGACTCAGACCACGCCAGGCTCCAGATTGGTCCTCAATCTGATCGCCGTTGTGCTGATAGGCGGCCTGGTATGGGCTTATTTTGCCCGAGTCGAAGAAATTACCCTGGGCGAAGCCACGGTCATTTCCAAGAGCCGCGAGCAAATCATTCAAAGCCTGGAGGGCGGCATTCTCGCGCAAATGAATGTGAGCGAAGGTGACGTCGTGGAGAAGGGGCAAGTGTTGCTCAAAATCGACCCGACGCGGGCTCAGGCCAGTTACCGCGAAGCGCTGTCGAAGGTCATCGGCCTCAAGGCCAGCATCACCCGTCTGCGTGCCGAGGCTTATCAACAGCCGCTGGAGTTCGACGACATGGTGAAGACCGATCAGGCTGTGGTGCAGCAAGAAATCCAGGCTTATAACGCGCGCAAACAGGCGTTGAACGACAGCGTCGGCGCACTGGAGCGCAGTTATGCATTCTCTGCCCGCGAGATTCAATTGGCTGAACCGCTCGCGGCCAAAGGCTTGATGTCGGAAGTGGAAATCCTGCGGATGCGCCGTCAGGCCAACGAAATCAAAACGCAGATGGTCGAGCGTACCAATCGCTATCAGGCAGAAGCCAACGCGGAACTGGCTAAGTTCGAACTGGAGCTGTCGCAAACCACTGAAAACATGGTCGGCAGGGCTGACGTTGTAGAGCGTACCACTATCACCGCACCGGTTCGTGGCACGGTAAAGAACGTGCGCGTGAACACCCGTGGCGGCGTCATTCAACCCGGCGAGCACATTCTGGAAATCATTCCGCTGGAAGATCAATTGCTGGTAGAAGGCAAAATCCGCCCCGCCGATGTTGCATTCCTGAGGCCTGGGCTGCTGGCTACGGTAAAGATCACGGCGTATGACTACGCCATTTACGGTGGTCTTAAAGGCAAGGTCGAGCACATCAGCCCCGACACCTTGAAAGATGATCAGAAAGCCGCAGCCGGTCGCCCCGATGCGACCTACTACCGGGTACTGGTGTTGACCGATAAAAGTTCTCTTGATGCAGGCGGCAAGTCCTTGCCGATCATCCCCGGCATGGTGGCTTCGGTCGAAATCCGCACCGGCGAGAAAACCATCCTCGACTATTTGCTCAAACCCGTGCTCAAAGCGCGCGAAGCGTTCCGGGAGCGATAGACATGAAGTTTAATTTCTCCGATGCGCCATTGGCCTTCGCTGTTCGATGGGGCTTGTTGTTGGTGTTGGCCGGGTTGTGCGCTCCGGCAGCGCAGGCGGGCGATGAGTTGCTGAGCTTCAGTCGTGTGATCTCCGCGCCTGTGCAGACTCAGCCCGCCCCGGTGAGTGCCGCGCAACCTGCGGTGCGGCCAATAGTTTCCGATAGCCAGGTTATGCCGAATAAAGGCTCGAAGGCTGCGATGGCCACGGCGACGCAGACTCCTGCTTCAAGTGGTTTGGCACAACCGATCGGCAGCGTGTCCGCCGTTGCCTACGCGGGATTACCGAGTCGCCTGGCTGAGCGTGTGCAGAAAGGAAACCCGGTCGTCGGGCCAACGGAGAACGAGCTGCGCAAGATCTTCCTGGGCGCCGTGGACGCCGCGGTGGCTCGCAGCCCGAAAGTTCTGCGCAGCCAGGGTGAACAGCAGGCGGCAATGTCCGATGTTGATGCTGCCAAGGGCCAGCGCTGGCCGCAGGTGGATGTGGGGACGCAGACGCAAGCCGTGCAATTTGGTAAAGGCTCTGACAGGGAGCAGGGTTCTGGTGGTATTAACGTTGCGGTGTCGACCATGCTCTATGACTGGGGGCGGGTCGGCAACACCATCGATAGCCGTAAGCGGCTGGCAGAGGCCGCCGAAGAAAATGTCGCGGCTGAACGGGAGAGTGTTGGCTTTGAAGTGGTCTTGACCTTGGTCGAGCTGGGCAAACAGCGGATTATCGGTGAGCTTAGCCAGGACTTCGCCAATCGCATGGAAGAACTGGTCAACATGCTCGCCGGTATTGTGGCGGTGGATGCTGGCCGGGCTAGTGAGTTGACGCAAGCCAAGGCTCGCTTGCTACAAGCTCAGGCCCTGCATGATGCGGCCTCGGCCAAGGCCCGGGATGCCGAAATCACTTTGCATAAACTGATAGGCGAGCGTCCGGTGCAGATTCCTCGCCGCCGGGAATGGAACATCAGACTGCCCCAGCTTGAACCATTGCTGGATGTCGTGAAGGAGCACCCAACGATCCTTCAGGCGAAGGCACAGGCCGAGTCCGCGGAGCTGGAAGCGCAAGCCATCAGAGCTTCTGGCCTGCCGCAATTGAACTGGGTCGTCAGCAAGAATACCGCCGAAGATGAGATCGGGCGTGAGCGGCCGTGGCAGACCAAGCTGAGCGTGTCCTGGGGCGTGTTCCGGGGCGGCTCTACCCGAGCGGCCGAGCGCGCGGCACTGCAACGCGCGGATGCCAGCCGTCAGGAAACTGAACAGCAACGGCAAGACCTGGAGTTCAGAATTCGCACGGCCGACAACGATGCCCGTACCCAGCTTGAGCGTGCCGAGCTCTACCGTAACCTAACCGTGGAGTCGAACCGGATTCGCGAAGCGTTTTACTTGCAGTGGCACCACTTGGGTAAGCGCACCTTGCTGGATGTCCTCACGGCTGAAAATGATCATTACGGCAACCAGATCAGTGAGATCACCGACCGGTTTGATGGTTACCAGTCGATCCTGCGTCAATACGCCAGTGCCGGCATGCTCGCACAATGGCTACAAGGCAAGCGTTGAATCGACTCAGCCTAGATAGCCGTCTGCTTCGAGCCAGTATGACCTGAATCTGCGCGCCACTCAGGCGCGGTTGAATTCCCAGTATGCCAATGTTGGCGGGTCATTGAGGAGCGTCGTGCCAGTAAGTGCGTGCTGACAGTTTGCGATCAACACGCAGTGGTCCAGCAATGGTGGTCTGGATCTGAGCCAGATGCCACCGTCCGCACGGCTATTTAGGCGTGGTTAACCTCATCAGGCCGCGGTCACGCGCGGGTGTTCGCTGCCGTCAACTACTCCCGTCCACTCCTGCATGCACATTCGGCCAGCGTTGGTAAAATTGAGGGAATTCCCTACAGACTGCGCCGAGCAGAAGGCCGAAATTTCGCATAACAATCTGCTGCCGGCATATCAAGAGAAAAAGAAAATACGGGCACAAAAAGTGCCTTTCGGGTCGCCGAGAAAAAAGAGAGGTGGGAAACCTCACCTCCCTCCGTTTGCGGTGTGATATCGAGATTAGATTTGTTCAATACCGGCAGCGTGCTCGAGCACCTCGCCCACTTCAAGGGGGAGGGAGATGGCACGGAGTGATGAGCGAGTGTCTAGAGATCACGTTATGGTCAACTGATCCGATTCCGTGACGTGCTGGCGGACGTTGATGGTCGATTTGCGTGCGGCGGCAGCTCGAGGGTATTTTTAGCCACATAGAAATGTGGCGACTCTATGGAGATGCGGTGTGAATAATTTGATCCTGATTGCCAACTTGCTCGCAAGGCAGAACCAAACTCAATTGGCGCTGGCAGCGGCTATTGAAGAGCTGAATCATTGGGTGGAGCAGCGCGGCTCTGTCGAGGTTGCCGAAAATGTACGCAGTGCCATGTTCGTCCTAGATAAAAACCTCCACCCCTTTCGAGAAGGGATTGCCGAATTGATGGCAGCGGGAGCAATGGAGGCCGCTGCGGAGAATGTTAAGCCGTCTTGAGTGGCCGAGGGAGGGGCAATACATCCCCTTTGATGGGTGGCAAGACGTCGGATCTACGTAAGCGGCTGACAAGTGGTCTACCAAGCCAGCAGGTCAAGAGTGATAAGGACAGCGTCCACGCTTTTAAAGCGGATCAATTACCCTGAATGTTAGGATCCTCATGCGCCAACGAGCATCTATTGCAAATCTCTCAGAACCCAAGTTGTTCAGGAGTGGCCGCAACTTGGTGTCTCCGTCTCCAATGTCGCCTTAAGGCTTGGGATCAATGCTATGTCGTCCATAGAAGGCTGCCGCCCAAGCGCAATAATGCGGTCGCCAATCTTCCCGTTTTTATACCCTTACCGCTTGCCCTCCACGGTTCAGGTAGCGCCAGTGACATCGGTCAGCATCCAGATACCGTACGAACAAGAGGCCCTGGCCGTGACGTGGCTCGCTTCTGACCCGGATAGGGTGTGCCTGGTTTGTTCGCGGCCTGGCACGATGATCCACATCAACTCGATTTGGCTCGCCATCGAGCGGACGGGCATGCGTGCGACGCGTCTAGCTAGCCGTGAAGCTGAATCGCCGGCGTCATGACCTGTTCGGGCTCAAAGGCAATGATTCAAGCGCGTGGAGCGGTTACTTCAATTCCCGCGCGGAGCTTGATACGTCTTGGCTGTTTCGATTGGCAGTATGCCGACTATGGCGGCAAGCTCTCAGGCATCGTAGCCAGCGTCATCGGTCACGTTGCGGAAGCCTTGCCGGCCTCTGCAGGCCAAGACTCAGAAGTGCACACCCTTACCTGGAGAGCTGCTTCGCCTCATACCCGAGGCCGGAGTTGTAAACGGTGGTTTCGCATGTGCGGATCTGTGTAACTGCCTGCCCGTACCGCGACCTCTGAGGGGCGACTTAAGTCTAATGACTTTCGGGGGGGGGGCAGGTGTGAGCGCTAAAGAAAACTAAAATGTCCGCTTTCGCTTTGGTTGGAAAGTGTTATAACGCTTATCTTTTAGTGGCGTTGACTCGTGATGCTCCGCACACAAATAGGAAATTTCCTTATGACATCTATGGATGTAGGGGGCATATTTTATTGAATTCTTTCAACACGGAGTGCCTGTTATTGTTATGGAAAGCCCGATGCAGTACAAAACTCGTAACCGCTCCGTAGTGCAAGGCCGAGAGGAGGAAGAGGCTAAACAGTCGGCACAGTGCATCTTGAATTTTTCGCAGGGATATCGAATGCATTCGCTATCGATCGGCGCAATAGACGACACATTCCCATCTGGCCCCGTTCATAAGTCGTTCGGCATGTCGCGAATGAAGGATTTCCCTACAGGAAATTTGTCTACTAAGGCCTAATCTATACCTAGACTAAGCGTTGGTGTAAAGCTCTAACTCGGGCTCATATGTATCATGTCGGCCTCCACGCGGTGAAACCGATACATATAGCTGGTCGGCGCTTGTCGTGTTAACTTTTTCACTTCGGCATGCTTGGGCGGCAGTCTTCACGTAGCAGGGGAATGAACTAATAACGCGGGGCGGTGATTGTTCATTTTTTACCCACAGCGTTGTTGTCCCTCTGAGGGTAAGAGCGTATCGCCAAGTAAAACAGCAACATGAAAGATCGACATCTCGAAGGACGCTGAGTGATGGCAATATAGTTGCAATGGCACAGCTAATGGATTTTGATTAATCGATTCGGCGCGTAAAAATTGGACATACGTGCATGCTTGTTCTTCGGGAAGGGAGAAATACTTGGCTAGAATATTGATTGCGGACGACCATGCCGTTGTGCGGATGGCTGTTCGTCTGATAGTTGAGAAGGCCGGCCATGAGGTGGTGGGTGAGGCTTACAGTGGACTAGAGGCTGTCTCTCTTGCGCGTAGACTAACACCTGATCTCATCATTCTGGACATCGACTTACCTAAGCTCGATGGCTTTGGCGTCATGCAGCGCTTACGCAACGAGTTCGATCAAATTAAAGTCATCGTTTTTTCCTGCTTGGATCTAAGTCGATATGCTATTCGTTGCTCTAGGGCCGGCGCGTATGCGTTTGTTTCTAAGGATGGCGATCTCAACGAGCTGCTGAGTGCTGTGCAAATTGTCCTGGCCGGTTATACGCTTTTTCCGACAACGGATTTTTCGTCGGTCGATACCTCTTCCCGGCTGACCTCTGAAGAGGCGCTGATGAAATCGTTGTCTGACAGGGAGTTGGCTGTATTGCGTCAATTGGTCCGTGGCCGGCGAGTTAAGGACATTGCGAAGGAGTTGATGCTGAGTGAAAAGACGGCCAGCACCTACAAGGCGCGACTGATTCTTAAGTTGCAAGTGACTAACTTTCTCGAGTTGGTCGAGCTCGCCAAGCGCAATCAGGTGATTTGATACCGCTCACACGGCTTGGGTTAGGCTCTTCCGCTAGCGGGAGTGTCTGCTAGCCGATAGAGAGTACGGTTTATGTGGAATAGAAAATCAACTGGCTCTGGCTTCTTTATTTTTTGGCCGCCTGCGGTGAATCACCACTGCTTTTGCTGGTACTGCTGAGCGTCTCTCGGCGCCTCTGCCAGCCATGCCCAAGCTTCACTCTCGATCGGTAATCGGTCATAGTGAGTGATCATCGCCTTGTCCTCTCGCTCCATGCATGAACTCTCTCTACGACCCAATGCTTGGGAGTGCGAAGAAGCCAGCCGGTCTTACCGTTGGCTGACGAGATCCGTCTGATGGGGGCGCCATTGCCCGGTTTTTCTATGACTTGGGCTTTGGATCACCTATACGCTGACCTCATGCGTTTGGGACATGCTGTGCCCATTTCCCAGCATGGCGCTGTCGACTAGCAGTGTTTTGATCGGCGGGCATTTTTCAACCGTCTGGACCATCGCGTCGGTGGCAGCTCTCGATCCTGCACACTGGCGGCACTGATACTTACCGCCGAAGTCGTTGCTACAGCTCCGCGCCGTGGCAAGCGCAAGCCACTATTGATTGATCTGCGCGTATCGAAGTCATACACGAACTGCCTGAGCACGAACTGACCTGTGCCTGCGATTGCCGCAAACACGCCATCGGTGAAAAGCCCGGTGAGCCGCGATGCTGGGCGGGAGCTAAGTGCAACACGACTATTGAATTAAAGCGGGAGCAGCATGATGCATTCCCATCACCTCTGTAATCACTTCAATCGGACATTTGTAACCGAAGCGTTTGCGGGGACGAATATTCATTTGATACGAAATGACATCCAACGCTTCCTGACTATGTACCGACAAATCCGTGCCCTTGGGCAGGTACTGGCGAATCAAGCCATTAATATTCTCACTACTGCCGCGCTGCCAAGGGCTATGCGGGTCACAAAAGTAAATCGCCACCCCGGTGTTCTGCGTGATTTCAGCATGTTTTGCCATTTCGCGGCCTTGGTCATACGTCATGCTTTTGCGCACCGCCAGCGGCATGCTGTTCAGTGCTGCACTGAAGCCTTGAACAGCAGAGGTCGCCGTAGCATCGTTCATTTTCACCAACATCAAATAGCCACTCGTGCGTTCCACAAGAGTACCGACAGACGCGCCATTATCCTTGCCCTTAATCAGGTCGCCTTCCCAGTGGCCGGGCATCAAACGGTCTTTGATTTCCGGAGGGCGCACGTGAATACTGACCATCTCCGGGATCTGTCCACGACGATCAACCCACCAGAACGTGGCCTACGGGTACTTTTTCCCTGACGAAGGCACTGGATCAGTTCTTTGCGCAACTCCCCGACAGGCAACGCATAGATAGCGTGGTAGATCGTTTCGCGGCAGACGTAGGCTTCTTCAAATTGATTTTCATAAGGCGCAGCTTGCCCGCGATTTGGTCGGGAGAAAAGCGTTCTCGAAGCAAGTGGATAACCAGCTCAAAGCGCTCATTGCCCATGTTCAGCTTCTTGAGCGGTCGACAGGGTACGCGGCGTTTACGGGTCGACGCTTGAGCTTCATGGGCCGAATAACCGGTAATGAGCTCATTGCGACGAAGCTCGCGACTGATAGTGGACGGGCTTCGCCCCAGCATCCGGGCTATTTCGCGTTGACTGAGGCTCTTATATTGCCCGACTGGAATGGTCGCGCGCTCTTCAATGCTGAGTTCTGTATAGGACATGGCGGCACCTTACCGGAAGGTGAGGTGTTGCACTCAGTTTTCGCGACCGCCCTGGTAATAGCTCGGCCGCGCAGCACTCGATCAGATGATTTTGCCTTCCTGGAGTAGCAAGCCACGGCTGGCCAGTCGCCGGACGTCTCCGCATACAACAGCACCACTTGTGCTTCTAGCAAACCAAGGCGCCCGCTGTTCAAGATCCGCCAGGAAGCGATCCCGGCGAGTCAGCTATTTTTGGCCCGCGTTTTCCAACTTGGAAAAGTTCTTCTGTATCGGGTTCTTAATGTGCCGAATCAGGGCTCGAAAGATTCAGTATGTCAAGGTAAGCCGCTGCTCACTATTCTGGCAGCGCCTCCTAGGTTCTCGATTTTTCGTAAGGGAAAGCGGGAATCTCTCAAAGTCTGGGTGCATTCTGATCAGTTGCTTGAAGGGAGCACCTACCACTTCATCAAAGCTGCATGATCGAGTGGCCTGATTTCAGATAAATGCTTTTTTCTGCGGGCTAAATATTCTATAAACGATCCGGGTGGGGGGTATTGTTTTTCTAGTTTGCCGTTGTGACTTTGGCGGATCTCATACTTTATTTCTGAATTTAATTGTTGGGAGGTGCGCGAGTCGCGTCATGATGTTAGTTCAGGCTAAGGGGGGATAAGGCGAAAAAGTTAAAGCCTGGCGTGATTCCCGAGCTTAACTACCCATATCGAAGTTGTCTGTTGTGATATGCAGCCTAGTGGTTCGATGCTATAGCAGCTAAATCAAGCGCATAAAAATCCTATATTGATTGTCTGGTAAGACACCATAAATCATGGCAAGCAATAAATTTGCGCACGCCTGTGGCATCCTGTGTGGAATGTTTACGTGGCCATTCATATCAGCGGTGAGTGGATGGTTTTCTTAAAGATAAAAGGAAATCTATATGGCATCTTTTAACGAGGCTCTAAGCAGGGTCTCTGATTTAGTGACGAGTGACGCTGAAATCAATCGATATATTAACCGGCCACTCTTAAATTGCGAAAATGCATCGAGCCGCGTTGTAACGCTTCTGAACGCAAATAATATCGCCTGTGAGGTGAGAGGCTTGTTAACATGGGCGAACGCTGAGGATGGCTCCGAAGGCAATCACTTTATGGTGATTGCCACAATCGACGAGCAGCGTGTCATGATCGACATCACGGCCGGTCAGTTTTCCGCGGATCGCGTCGGTACGCCCATTATCGATAGCGCTAAAAATTGGGAGGAGCAATTTCTCGCACTACCCAGACTTCGTCGTTTAGTAATTAAATTTCGGGATTTTCTGACTCATCCGCTCGCCCGCAGTGCGATTGGCGCAACAAATCTGCCCCTATTGACGGATCCGGCATGGACATTGTTAGGCGAAGCACCCGGCTGGGCCAAGGATCATCTTGAATACCCGCGCTGGGGAAGCAGGTATGCAGAGTACCAGTCGTCGATTGCACGGACCACCCCGCGTTCTCTTCGCCCGACGGAGGCACAACGAACGGCAGCGCTGGCCGAGCTGACACGCCTTTTCGAAAAAGAAGTGGCACCGTTCAAGACCGTAAAAGAAGAAATCGACAACGGCGCACGCAGTATCCCGGACACTCTGGACGATCGACAACGGCTGATCGCCAAGGCGGGTACACCAGATGGTCCTTCGTATACCCGTATTCTTGATCAGCTTGATCGATACCACTCCGAAGCCAATGGCCTCAGTGTCATGGTTAAGATGGGGGAATTGAGCGACCTGGCTCAATTGGTCGATGAATACGTGGCGACTCACACCCGTAACCTCAATGATCGACCTGCCAAATTACTCGAATTTGCGAAACATACGCGGGCCTACGCTATCGGCTTGCGTCTGCGGGAAAATGCGCTTGGCAGTCTGGATTTATCCCAGGGATGGCGGCGTCCCTCATTGAGCACATTGGAAACGTTGGGTAATCGTACCGAGCCGACCCCGGAGAGGAATGTTCGTCGACAACTGATCGTTCAATTGGAAGGGGATGATGTCAGTTTTAATGCAGTAATGGCTCTGTATCGCAAACATCCAAGGCAAACCGAATGGGTGCAATTGCAGCCAGGAGAAACGCAGACAGATATTAGATCCCAGGTGCCGCTGCAACTCGATGGCGAGGGGCAGGTCAAGCTAGTCTTGGTCGGACATGGTGTGAACATTGATGGACGAACTTTGTTTGGAGGAAAAACCGTCGACGAACTGAAAGCTAGCCTGACTGCACTGATGGCGCAAACCTCCCGGGATAAAATTAAAGGTATCCACCTGGATTTGGTCGGCTGCGAGTTGCTGAATGAGCGTCAATCCCTGGCTACGAGCTTGCCCGGCGAGCTAGGCGAGTGGTTGCTCAGTACGGGGGACGGCATGAAAATCAGTCGGAATAACCTGTCACTGAGCGCGCGCAAATATGCCGTACGCGTTACTGAAAATGGAAAGAAAGAAATTCTGACACCGGAATGGGGCTGGATCAACAAGGAAGAGGCACGACTCAAGGATGTTGTACATAAGGTGGAGCTCGTGTGGGATGCCCAGCTCGGTGCACTCGTGCGCAAGCCGCTGCCGCTGAGCGACTTGATGGACGCGGGTGGGGAAATTGAAAGCGTGATACACCATCCAGGGCTTAGTGAGGCAGATCGGGAAGAACTAGTTCGTCTGCATCAAACCGTGGGCGACCAAGTTCGCAAGCAGGTCTTGGATCTAGATCCCCCAGACGCAGAACACCGGAGGGCTATCGAACAATTCGCAATTAAAAACACCCGTAGCGCGATTCTTACCGCGCAGTGGGTTGAAGCCGTACAAGCGCTGACGCATCAGCATCAAGTGTCCGACGAGTGGCTGCCGACATTGCAAAGTCGTACCGTCGAAAGGGGTGCCACCGAACTCCTGTTTATCCGTCGAACCGCCAATGCTGATGACGCTGAACCGTCACGCTGGATTACCACCAATAACGATGCGGTTTATCCTCAGACTCATGCTGAACTAAATGGATTGATCAATGATGTCAGCCGGGGATTCACATGGCATGAGGCTGAACAGGAATTAGGGATCCGGTCGGATTTGTCAGAGGCAGACGCAATACACACACTCAATGCCGCGTTCATGTTGAAAACCTTGATCGAGATGCGCTCCAGCAATGGCGAGCTAACGGCAATGAGCGATGCACTCAAAGTACAAGTGTATGCACAACTGGCTCAAAATGGCATTCAATTGGTCAGCGATGGTGCCAGGCTGGGCCAGCTGATTCGATCAGCGCTTGGCACGGAGTTAAATTTGGTGCCCAAAGCAATGACACTCCTCGGAAAAATGGGGGCAGGAGCCAATGTGGTGTTTGATGCCATCAATATCGGCGCCATTATTGTCGAATTGAATCAGACCTCAGACTTGGCTGCCCGTGCAGGCATTGAGTCCAAACTTGGCTTGGCTGTTATTGGCAGTGGGGCGAACATCGCCGCGCTGATTGCTGGCCTGACTGGTGCCGGTACCTTGGCTGGTGTACTAGGGGCTTTGGCAATACCCTTGGCTGGCTTGGCGGTTGGCGTTCCTATTCTGGTTGAAAATTATCAACGGCTGCGCCAAGGGTTCGATCAAGCCTCTGCCTATATGGACGCGATCATGGTCAGCGTCTCCATGCCTGGTTTGCGGCAGGATGGCCAAATCTGGCAATTCCAACCGGGTGCGGTGGTTAAAACAATCAATTTTATAGAAAGCGAAACACAATACGGCTACGTTTTAATCAACGGAACCAAAGGGGGAAGCTGGCATACCGTGACAGGTGGCTGGGATCATTATTTGGCCCGTCCCGCCCCAAATCCAACTGGATTTCTGAATGTGTATACCGGCCTGGGCGCACAAAGAAACCAATCGTTCGATGCCAGTCAGGCAAGTGTCGTGTTGCTTCCAAGCGGTGTTGATCGCCATATCAAGATCGATTATGAACAATTGACCGGACGAAGGACCGCTCATGCACCGGCACTGCGTCGTTTGCACGAGTACTATGGTGATCAATTCGTTTGGGGTATGTACGCATTTCCAACAGATTGGGGTATTTACCAGATCACCGTGGATCTGGAAGCTACCAGCATCCATACCGTACTCGATGCCACTCAGCGGACGTTGATCGTACCGACCGTTGTCGACGAAAATGAACGTCAGCACCTGAACTACCACGTCACAGGCTGCAACGGTACTTGCGTAGTGGTCCTGCCCGCTATTCCAGTTTCGATCAATATCGAGAGTTACGATGCCCAGAATCCTGATGGGCCGAATCCACACGCTACCACGCATAGTGAATGGTTTTTTGATATTGATTATGCAGTGAAACAGCACTCCATCGTCGATGGCAGAGTTGTGCTGGGCGAGCTCAAGGCGGATGTGTTTGCAGGCTTGCAGCTGCGGCACAAGTTCTTCTCGATCGGCGGGCAAGCAGTGAGTTTTTCTGGGGATGCCCCCGTCCCGGTGCTGGTCACGACCATTGGTACTGTCGCCACGCTGCAAATACATGTGGGGCTTGGAGTGGAACCGTACCGAGGCTCACCCAGCCTGTTGATGCAAGCATTCCCTTCCGCGCAGGATTTGGTGATATTGCAACGTTATTTTTCGACGCCGACGACCGAATCGCTATTAACAAATAGCCGGATTGAAGCGACTTTCGATTTTGGAGAAACGATCGGTCGACGTGCCGGTGTCTTTCATATCACCAAGGGGGAGTTTTTTTATTCTGGCGGTAGCATATTAGTTCCGCTGATGCCGGAAGTAACTCATTCCTAAACTTGGGGCGACAAACCCTAAGCTCAGAAATTTCTCGCCTCGGCTTATTAGTCCCTCCATTTCACGCAAAGTGGAGGGACTAAATCGAATCTTGACAAGAGGATTGCCCGTTTTTGTTACGCCCCCAACTGAAGAAATGGCCCCGGGATGGAACGTGCTGCAGACGTATTTGACGGCGGCTCAAGCGGTGCCAATGCCGATCACGAGCCAGACATCAAAACGCTCCATGCGAGATTGGGCAATGAGCAGCATTGGAGAGTCCATTTTTCGGCGGTGCGCTCACCAAGCGGGACTGTTGAGCGCAAAAAAAATGATGGATCACCCTCACGATCTATCGGCGATCCGGCAATGCCAGATGTTCGCAGGCGCGGTCGACGGCCTACTACCGCCTTCAGGTCGGCGACGCTGGTGAAGGCGCCCCGGTACAGCGCTCGTCTTTCCAGCTGGGCAAACCAGCCTTCCACGGCGTTCAACCAAGACGGGCTGGTCGGTGTGAAGTGCCATTTGAAACGTGGATGTTATTCCAGCCACAGCTGATGGCAGCAGTTTTGTGGGTCGACCTTTTATCTAGAATCACATGCAGATCCAGTCCGGCTGACGCGCTGCGTTCAATCTGTTGCAGAACAGCCAGAAACTCCTTGGCTCAATGGCACTGGGGAATCCGCCCGATTACTTGGCCGGTCATGATGTCAAAAGCCGCCTACAGACTTGCCGTACCATGGCGCTTATAATCATGCGTCCGAGAAAGTGTCAGGCTCGAGCAGATTACTTTGTACATCCGCAAGTGCGCATACGCGTCCACGGTCGCCATTGCGGGCCCCAGACTCCAAAGGATGAATAACTAGGCTGGTAAGACAAGTTGGAAGCCATGGTCACGCCTCCCGAAATTGAGCTACTCAAAATCGCTCAGGAAAAAAACATTCCACCTAACTTACTTTGTGCTATCGCGCGTTATCGCAAAGCTCAAGGGTGTGTGGGGGTTAGGCAATGAGGCCATAGCGGTTTTAAGGTATTAAGAAACGCTTCTGAAGACAAGGGTTTACTTAAGCAAGCGAGCAGTGGCAACCCGCGTTGATGGGCTACCCTTTGCATATTATCGAGCAGTGATTGATGACCAACCCCGCTGATGAGGATCGCATAACGTGCGGCGCCCATTCGATAGATCGCTCCAATCAGGTCCAGTCCAAGACTGTCAGGTAGATATTGGTCGCATACGAGCAAATCAAATGTTCTTCCCTCCTTGATGATCGCGATGGCCTCCGCACCATCGAGTGCCGTTCTTATCCAAAAAAAGCCAAGCCGATTCAACTGCATGGCCAAACCAATCAACTGGAAAGGATGATCTTCCACCAATAGCACACTCGGCCAAATGGATGGGCACACGCTCGTCATCAAATTCCCTCTCAGTGCTGTATGGAAGCGCTAATTCGCTACCCCGCTGGAGAAGCAGGGTGACTCTTCTCTCATATCCATCGCGCCGAGGCGGCGATGGCTTTCTGATGAATGCAGAATGCCGTTGAGGCAATCGGATGATAGCCAGCGGCGATGGTGGCGACTTTATTATCGCCTTTTTTGAGCGGGCGCTATGTCGGGCAATCTTTATTTTGTTGTAGGGGAATCCGCCATCTGCAGGAGGAACACGACATACCCGAGTGCAAAAGCTCCTAGCAGCAGGCTTGCGCGGGCATTGGTTTCGGGGCGGTACATCAGATGAGGACGGGTGCCAAATCCCAGCATAAAGCCAAGACTCCAGAGCATGATTATTCATCCTGGGCTTGAGTGGAGGATGCTCGGTTGACAGGCCTCTCTGCAGCACACCTTTTTACTGGAGTCGAGTCGATCTTTGGTCGGGAGGTTGTTTACCGGTAGCTCTGCATCGCGTCCTGCGAACTGCCACAGGGGGGCGGAAGAGCGCTGACACCGCTGAAAAAATCCGTTCTTCAGGATTTCCCTACAGATATTCTGGATTTTTCTGCCCACTATTTCCATGCCAATAGGTGGCTGCTACTGGGCCTATGGCGCCACGTACTATTTTTTCGCAACGCGGGGTGCGCCGTTAAGGGCGATCAGCAAATACTGGTAATCAGCAGCTTTTTTTATTATAGATCTCGAAGGTGTTTCATAGATGGACACTCTGCTGTACGTGTCGATAGCCTTTTCGGCATATTCGGTCTTGGCCGCATTAGCTCACCTGCGTGTCACCGACACGCGTTTGCCGCCACTAGTTGCGAAGATCTTTCTTTCGGTCAAATGGTCTGGTTGGGCCTGGCCGTAACGACCACCCTGTCGGCGGGTGGCCACAGTGAGTGGTGTGAGTAATTCTGGGCCAGAAACGATGATCTAAACGATGAGATTGTTTTTGTGCAAGGCAGGGGAGGAGGCAGTCCCGATCTTCAATGGTGCCCAGTCGTCGAGGGGGACCCGCAGCCGGGTAAGGAGGCGGCAATCCCTGATCCGCGTGCGACCTTCGGTCCTCAGTAGAATCTCCTTGCTCGACGACTACCCCACTAGCGGATGGTGTTCATCTGCGCTGCTCCGAGCGCTGGATGGTTCGCTGGAGGTGTCGCCAGGATCGGAGAGATTTTAATTAGAAGAGTGCACTCACTAGAAGTATTCACTCTTTTTTTTGCGGTTGGATACTGTAAAGAGAAATTTTTCTTTTCTTCCTCCGCCTTGAGCGTTCATCGCAGACTTTTCAGTCTGGCAGGCGATCTATTATTTAATAAATGTTACGAGTAGTAAGTATGGCTACAGCACCTCTGATTTAAAGATGGAGTTCGGAGAGCAATAGAATCAAAAAACAACGTAAGTCCTATCACCTCCGCTCAGAATCTTTTTTTGATCGAGCTTCCGTGGTTTTCGAAAAAAAGGTCATGTGCACCCGAAGTTAATGGGGCCCAATGCCGCAATCCAGGAATTGAACAATGAACCAATCTGACCAACACCCATCCCGCCGCATGCTGCTCAAGCGCGGAGCAGCCCTTTCTGCATTAACGATGACTGGAGTGGCCGGGTTAACCGTGCCTTCAGTGTCTTTTGCCGCAGCGCTTAGCAAAGAAGAGCGAGATAAAATGACGCCGGATGAGGTCATCGAAAGCCTGAAGTCAGGTAATCTGCGTTTCCGTAAAGGCAAAATGCAGCAGCATGACTACTTGGCGCAAATGCGCGCCAGCCAAAAGGGGCAGTATCCGTCAGCAGTAATTTTAAGCTGTATTGATTCGCGCGCCCCGGCGGAAATCCTGCTGGATGTAGGGATTGGTGAAACGTTTAACTGTCGCGTGGCTGGCAATGTGGAAAATGAAGACATTCTCGGTAGCATGGAGTTTGCCTGTGCTCTGGCAGGGGCCAAGGTAATAGTGGTGATGGGGCATACGTCCTGTGGTGCGGTGAAGGGGGCCATTGCCAATGCCGAACTTGGAAGCCTGACCGGGTTGCTGAGCAAAATCAAACCGGCAATTGCTGAAACGGTATACGCAGGTGAGCGTACGGCTGACAACTATGACTTTGTCGACTCCGTTGCCCGCACCAACATCAAGATGACGCTGACGGATATCCGTCAACGCAGCCCGACCCTGAATAAGCTTGAGCAGGATGGGGAAATTAAAATTGTTGGTGCTATCTATAAGCTTGTGGGGGGAGAGGTTGAGTTCTTTACCTGAGAATAAATAATCGTCAACCTGACCATGGCCGCTTTCGATCGCAAACCGCTACAGCTACAGGTCTTCCTCTGAATTGCGCAGTGGTCGCCGCTCCCAACGTGCGACCTCTTCCGGTGCCGCGAATGCCGTTCCAGTATATTGATATGTCCGTAGATCAGCGCTGACAGCCAAGCGAGGACCTCATCCTTGCCTATTTAAGAAATGTTGCGGGTGGTTACGCCTCTCGCGATTGATACCTCGCACCTCGCGGTGCCTCGTTACATTGTCAAAGGCGCTCTTGATTCAGCCTTCGAATCTCTCCTTCACCGCCACATTAAGTAAACACAAGGCCCTTATTTCCTAGAGAAAGTCGGGGTTTTGTGGTTTTTGGCGTCTGAAAAAGGGCTATATGGGACTGAGGGGGGGATTTCCACTCTCAGAAAGCCTTGCTTTGAGGTTCCAGCTACCGAGCGACCTGATGTATGGCCCGGTTTTTGACTTGACTAGGTATGCAAGGTCGAATAGGATCAATGACAGATAGATGTGCGCGGGGATCACACACTAACGTGTGGGAATTCTATCAGCCGACCTTCATCGCAACGTGAAGGGCTCCAGACACCACTGGTTTAAAGAGCACCCGAAATTGTTTTAAAAAAAGCCACTCATTGAGTGGCTTTTTTATGCTCGAAATTATCTACGTCCGCGCGGTTTCGCAATTTTTGGTGGTTTCCCGTGTGGGCTACCGTTTTGGCGAGGGTGTTGAACGGCACGCTGTTGTCTCGCGTGGGCTCGTCAGGTTTGCTTCGGTCGTATGGATGTGTCGTTTTGACCCACAGCACAGCCCAATCGGCATATGCTCGTGTTTGTCGATACTGAAGGCGACCTTCACCTTCCTGCCTGAATCGTCTTCGACGATCAGCCAATTTTCGATGCCATGGTCAAAGTGCTTTCCCTGTATGCATTTTTGATCACACCATTTGACCATCCATCCTTGAAGCATCAAGCTACAACTTGTAGCGATCTGAGCAAAAATATCGCTCGTTTTTGAATTCGTCATCTATCCGAGCGAGCCCGATATTTGCTTCGCCAGCATTAAGCTCACGAGTGTAACAATGGCTTTTGAAGCGACACTCAGCCGTTATCTGAGTATTGTTCAAAAGGTTGAACATAATGGTGGTGGGGTGCAGATGGCTGAAATCGTAAGGCTGTCCCTCGTGCGAGAATGCCAGCGGGTGTCCATTGCTTAGCTGCATGTGGGTTGCGACTTATAGTGGTGATCATGTCGTGTAAGCATCTCACCTCTTCTGCAGCTATACAATTTCATCGGGCATGACGACCAGGATTGCAAGTCCTACTCTCGGAAAATTTGCGTGTGGCGTCGCTACTGATAGTAACGCCACTTATTGTCGCCTCCCACGCTTTAACCAGGTACGGGGGAATGGCCCTGTAAATCAGGTTCTTCACGGGTTACCGGGAAAGACGCTCTTGAACTTCATGAAAAAGAACTCGCTATCCTGGTAACCGTACGCCATCCGCTTGATGACTTTTATTCGATTGTTTATCCCTTCCAACTGACTCGTGTGCATCGGCCAGGGAACCCGACTGACGATGCCCCGTCAGTAACGCTTCAACCGCTTGGCAAACTGCGTCAGAGCAGGTATTGCGCTTTCATGAGCATGGCGCAGCCACTGTTTCCAAGCCTGTCTACAGCCCCAAGCCGTTACTGCAGTCCAAAGGGTTTTGAGTTCGGCCTTCATCAGGTAGACCGTCATTAGCGTTTGGTTGGCCGCCAACAGATCCTGTAAATGAACCTGTTGTTTCGGCGTCTTCAGGTTTTCAGGATTGCGCAACAGAAGCCAACGAGATTGCTTGATGACCTTCCTGGCTGGCTTGTCGTGACGCAACTGGTAGCGAGCGCGGATCGGTTCGCAGAACAGCGAGCCAAAAAAGAACACCAGGGCGACGAAGCCTTGCGCGCCGAAGCAGGTCCAAAGTAGCTGCACCCACTTCTCGTCAAAGCCCTTTGCTTCGCGCTGCAGCTGGATGGGGACGCCTTTCTGCAAGGTTTTCAGAAGCAGCTTGCCGAACTCGAAATAGTCTTCGCTGTTGACCCTGTCCCGATACCCACCAGCACGCGCTGTGCCTAACGTTCCTGGCCACGCGCTTTGATCAGTTGGACGACGGCCTGGCACGCTTTAACGCCTGTTGCCGATGCTGGATCTGGTGCGTACCGGGCGCCGAGCGCGGCACCTGTCCAAGCTGGAGACGGAAAAGTGGGAGTTCCCTACCGCCGGCACCTTGCCGCGATGGCAGGCGCTGCCCCTGGAGCGCTGTACGATGGTCCATGGCCGGCCAACTGGCGGTGCTGGAAAGCTACGCCGACAGCTCGCCGTTGGGTGACCTGGCCGCACTGGCGTCCCGTAAAGCGGCCCAACAGCAGGAGCGGGATCAGCAATTGGCTGATCTGAAAGATCTGCTTTCTAGGGGGAATCCTGATGCCAGTATGCGGGTTTGCCTGATCGGACTAGGCAACACCAGCGAGTTACGCCGCCAATTGCTCGCCAGCGACGCCCCAGGGCACGAATGGGTGCTGTGTGCCGGCGTCATGTTGGTGGGGTCGAAAAAAGCCTTGAATTTTGTCCAAGAGCTTGTCGGCCTATGACGCTGCTACTCGATGGCCACAAGGTCCAGGGCAAGAACCTCAAGGTGACCGCTAACCTGCGTATCGAAAGCGGTGACATGTCGGGCCAGACCAGCAACACCGACAAGGCCCACAAGGGTTTCAAGCCAAAAATGCTGACGGTTTCGCTGATGATCCCCTTTGTCGATCGCACCCAAATGACCGACCTGATGCGCTTGGCTGAATCCACCGCCGGCGGTGGTCAGTTGCACCTGTACCGCGTCGTCAACGACACGGCAGCCGCTTTCGGCGTGCGCCAAGTCGAGTTCGCGAAGGGGATCGGTGCCGGTGAGGACGACTCACTGCGCGCCTGGCTGGTCCAGTTCACGTTGAGCGAGCGTGAATCGAACCCGGAGAAGGTTGAAGGTCGGCGCGCTGGCTACAAGGTCAGCGCCCAAGGCGGCCTGGACAGCGCAGTAGGGGAGAGTGGTGAAGGGAGCGGTAGCTCGGGCGATAACCCAGCGTTGAGTGGGTTCGAAAAAGGTGTTGGGCCGTGTGGATAAGTGGCTCGGGAGTGAGTGGCCATGAAACTGCACAAAGTGCTGGCAATCAATGGCGTGCCGATCGCCCTGGTTAAAGAGGATGTTCGGCTGGATTCGACCAGTCCCGGCCGGGCGACCTTCACTGTTCAATCCGCGGTACCAGGGATAGGCTTGGTCATGCTGGACATTGGCTACAACGACGGCACGCTGCACCGCCACGAATGCCATCGAGCAGGTGGTGTTCTGCCGCGAGCTGGCCAACCCGTTGCCCTTGAACCTGCGTCATGTCGATCTGCGCGCCGTGCTGGCTCAGGCCAGCGAACAGACCGGGCTGCGTTTCCGCGCTCCTGATCCTACGCCAGTGTCGAAGCGCCGTTCTTTTACAGCCTGGCTCGAGTGTTCAATATCCCCGAGTTCATCTGGTACCAGTTGGGTAACGGCGAAGTGTTCGCCGGCAGTTGGGAGGATAGTTTTTTCGGCGAACGGCCGTCACTGCAAATCCCCCCGGAGCTATTCGACGGGCACCAGGGCAACCAAAGCGCGATGGTCGCGGCCCTTCCCGGGTTACGACCCGGTGCAACAACCAATCACGGCGAGCGGATCATCTGTGTGGACCTTGCCAACGACCAGATGGCCATCCGATGGAAGACGCAATCCGCAGCGCTGTAGAGCGCCAGTTTCCCGAACTCACCGGTGGTTACCACCTCCCGCGCTTTGCCCGGGTTATCGCCGTAGCTGATGCTCCCACCGGCGCCGGGATCTGCGACGACTTCCGGCCACGCTATGCCGTGGACATTGAATTATTGCTCGGGCCGGATGGTGAGTCGATCCGCAGTTGCCCCAGCTCGCCGGTGGCGAAGAAATGGGCATCTATGCGTTTCCGGAGGAGGGCACCCAAGTGGTGGTGTGCTTCGCCCATGTCCTGCTGAATAAACCCTACATCCAGACGATCCTGCCGCATGGCCTGAGCATGCCCAAGGTGCCGAAGGGTGACCAGCTGTGGCAACACAGCGAAGCCTGCCAGTAACGGGTCGATGCCGACGGCAACTGGCTGCGTCAGACCGATGGCAAGATCCAGGGCAAGGCGATCGAGCGCGAAGTGGAAGCCCTAGGTTCTGTACGAAAAATATTCTCGCAAACACCGTATGGCACAGGCCAATGAGACCATCGCCGCAAAACTTTTCGCGAGCTTGTCGAAGCGCGTAACGATGCGGCGATTCTCCTTCAGCCATCCGAACATGCGCTCGACGATGTTGCGCTGTCGGTATTTGGGGCGATCAAACAGCCTAGGCAAACCCGGTCGAGTCTTGCGCTTCATGCTGCGCAACGGGATCACTGGCTGCATCCGATAACGGTCGCAGTAACGGCGCAAAGCTTCGGCGTCATAGCCCTTGTCGGCCAGCAACCATCGACAGCGTTTGCGGAGACGGCCGTGTAGGCTTGGGATGTAAGCCTCATCCAGCAGCGGCTGAGCATAGGCGATGTCACTGGCCTGCCCGCCTGAAAAGTAGGAAGCGCAAAGGCACACCATTGGCATCGCACAACATGTGAATCTTGGGCGTCAGGCCACCCTGGCTGCGTCCGAACGCGTGGTCTTGCGGTTCTTCAGGCCCCCTTTTTTCGGCGCCTGACGAGGCTCGGGTTGCACGCATAGCAGTGGAATCGATCATCCAGGTTTCCAGATCAATCAAGCCTTGCTCATTCAATCGGATATGAAGTCGTTTGAGCATCTGCTCGAAGATCCCGCGATTGCGCCAGTCACGAAACGTTGATACACCGTTGACCAAGGGCCGAAGCGCTCTGGCATGTCTCTCCAGGGCGCACCTGAGCAGAGCACCCCGTTAAGCATCAAGCGGTCATCTGCGCGCGGGCGTCCGCCACGGCGGGTCTCAATGAAGATATCTGCAACCAAATCCCAGGCTACGTCGGGGAGCTCATACCGTTTTGCCATCGTGGCCTCCTGGCTGTGATGGCGGGGGATTCTACAGAAATCGATGCTTCAAGGGATTTCGTACAGAGCCTAGACCTGCGGCATGAAATTAATATACAAATCGTTGCGCATGTCCATAGCACGGGGCCGGTACCTACTATATCTGCCACTTTTACGGGCAGCTCAGCGAAAGCTGCAGGGCTTTAATTAATAACAAAAGAAATCACTCTTTTATTTTTATATGATCAAGAGGCAGCGTCGGAATTTCTTGAATTTATGTATTGATTTTCAGGTGCTGTTATAACTGCATGGGGCATTGCAGTAATTTTTAATGTGTTTCATTGGCTCAATTTTCGATACCTTGTGCTGTTGATAATTCACAGAAAAATATATTGGCAGATCCCAGTTTGACGTAGGAGCGTCATAGTGTCAGCGTTGATTGAGAACTGACCCGGTCAGCGGCAACACTATGGGGGCCTATGGTCGCTAGGCACCATGCAGCGATACATTTCAACCGCTCCAATTCGCTTCCAGTGCTCGCTTCTTAGGTGTACTGCTTGGGCGTTGCACTCCCGACCAGCGCCGAAAGGAATTTACGCCTAACTCGATGATCCGGCGCTTGTATGCTGGTACATTGAGCACGGCCATGGCTTCGAACAGGATTTCGTCGCACACCTTCCGTGTAATCGAACGAGGCACTCCGTTGACTGTGATGCTCAGGTATTCACATACGACGTCGTGAACCACCGCTGCCTGGCCATAGGCCCCCCATGGAGGGAGCAACGACCAGAACAGGCGCGGCACACTGGCGCCATCAGTGAGGTAGCCCGCGGGCACATATACCCATTCCCCGCCCTCTTTACTCCGGATGTAATAGCGAAAATCTTTGGTCACTCGCCAATAATCTTTCCCTAGAACTTTGCTGGCTTCGCCGTCAAATTGAGTGCTCAGCGGTGCACTGAATTCCGTGAAACTACTCATGTAATCTCCAACTAATAGTTATGTAAATTTTAAGCAATTATCAGATCCCCCTCCCTGATACGGGGGCGCAAAAGCTGATAGCAATCAAAATGATCATGTTATTGCTAGGGGCTGTTGACGTTTCGCGCTAACGCTGTGATAAAAAATAGCAAACTCGTATTGCTCAAGCTCTCACACCAAAACAAACTGAGTTAGCAATGCCCTGATTACTGCTCAGTGACGAGCTCTGGTCGAGCTGGAGAATTCTGTTTCAAGAGTCTATCTATAACAAGTACGATTTCGGATGACGGTAAAAGGCACGCTCTATCGCATGCGCGTCGGTTGTTCCTGGCGAGACCTGCCCGAGGCTTTCGGGCACTGGAACTCGATTTACAAATAGTTCAATGCCTGGTCAGCAGGAGGTAAATGGCTCAGGGTTTTTAAGGTGTTGGTGAACGAGCCAGACCTTGAGTGGAAGTCCATTGATGGCAGTTACATTAAAGTCCATCAGCACCGCGGGCTGCCAGTGGTGAAACAGAGTCCACCCTTGTTGATTAGCCAGTGCAGTGTGGCTTGCGTAAATCTATCCGGCGTCTATCTGGGGCATACCCCGCGTCTGCTCGAAGGTTATCGCGGCTACCTGATGACTGACGATTACGCCGGTTATAATGCCTTGGGCGCGCAGTCCGGTGTCGAGCGTTAAGGCTGTTGGGCGCATGCGCGACGTAAGTTCGTCGAGGCGCAAAAGGTGCAACCTAAAAAGGCAAAACTGAGTGTGCTGATATTCCCCCTGAGTTTGATCAACAAGCTGTACGGTATCGAGCGCGATTTAAAAAGTCGGCGAGGAACATCGCCGCGAAAACCGACAGAAAAACAGCCTGCCGGTGTTGGCGTAGTTGCAAGCATGGCTGGAGAAAACCCAGCCACAAGTGATGGCGAAAAATACACTGAGAAAAGCCATCAGCTATCGAAGTCATCCACGAACTCCCTGAGCAAGAGCGGATCTGCACCTATGGCTGTCGCAAACATACCAGCGACGAAGAGGTGAGCGAGCAGCTGGAAATCGTGCCGACAAACCTGCGCAGTTGATTGAGAAAAGCATGGCCAGCCCCAGTGCTGGCCATGCTGCTGACCACCAAATACATCAATGGCTTGCCACTGCATCGCTTCGAAAAAATCCTCGGTCGCCACGACGTTGAACTCCCGCGTCAAACCCTGACCCGCTGGGTGATGCTGTGCGCTGACCACCTGCAACCGTTGCTCAACCTGTTGCGCGATCAGTTGCTGGGACGTTGCGTGATCCTCTGCGACGAAACCCGCATATAGGTGGTGAAAGAGCCGGATCGAGAGGCGACTTGCAATCCTGGGTATGGGGGTAAACCGGCGGGCCACCTGACAAGCCGTAATCCCTTTCGACTACTCGACCAGCCGTGTGCAGAAAGTGCCTTTGCTTTGCTGGAAAGTTATCGCGGGTATCTGATGGCCGACGATTACGCCGGTTACTGCCCTCGGAGGTGTCGAGTAAGACTGAGAGACGCAGATCTGTAGTTGCAAGGTGGTCGCGCAAGCGACCTTGATTACGTTGGGCATCGCTCGGGACCCGGTAATGGATTTGCTAATGGGTCGAAAACCGCTGCTCCAGGGCCAAACGTTTGTTGTGTTCGGCATGTTGCGTAGTCGCAGCCAAAAGGTGACTGCACTTCGTTTAAGAAAATACCTACATACGCACCTTTGTGGCATGACGCTTAATGGGCGTCAGAAGTGGCATACACAGTGAATCGACCTCCTGGTAATAGGTTGTTGATTCGTCTGCGCTTTTTACCTTATGACGGCTCCTCACATCAGAAGTCCTGCGCGACACTGCGCTCGTGAGCGCTCGACATGAAGGCAAGTAGCATGGCCAACGGCCAGGTCAGCCACGAAGTGATTCAGGCCATGAAAACACTCTCCGGCCTGTTTGGCGGTACGGGGATAAAAAATCTGGGCGTGAGCCTTTCCGGACGCGGCCCTTATCTACACCACAAGGAATAACCTATGAGCAATCAACACCTGGGCCAGATCATCAGTGGCGACATCGTGGTGATAGGCGGCGGTACCGCCGGTATTGCCTTTGTCGCCAGCTTGCTCAAGCGCGAGCCTGGCTTGAACATCACCGTCATCGAACCCAGCGCCCAGCACTATTACCAGCCAGCCTGGACCTTGGTTGGCGGCGGTGCCTATGAGCTCAAGAGCACCGTGCGCCCAATGTCTGTAGTGATGCCGCGCCGGGCTCACTGGTTGCAGGCGGCGGTTAGCCATATCAACCCCGAAAGCCGCCTACTAACCCTCGATGACGGCCGCCACGTATCCTATCAAAATCTCATCGTGTGCCCCGGCCTGCGCTTGGCCTGGGAGAAAATCGAAGGCTTGCAAGCGGCCATCGGGCAGTACGGTGTTACGTCCAACTATAGCTATCAGCATGCGGCCTACACTTGGCAACTGGTCAACGGTTTGCGTGGTGGCAAGGCGATTTTCACCCAGCCAGCAATCCCGATCAAATGCGCCGGCGCGCCGCAAAAGGCACTGTACCTGTCCTGTGATCACTGGCTCCGACAAGGTGTGCTGAAGAACCTCGACGTTGAATTCAACCTCGCTGGTGCCGCATTGTTTGGCGTTGCGACGTTCGTCCCGCCATTGATGAAGTACATCGAGAAATACCGTGCGCGACTGGCGTTCAACTCTACTCTTGTGAAGGTCGACGGTCCGTCGCAAACCGCCTGGTTCTCGGTCAAGGGCGCCGCAGATGAGGTAACGCTGCAAGCGAAAAAATTCGATTTCCTGCATGTAGTGCCACCGCAGGTATCTCCGGACTTCATCCGTCAGAGTTTGCTGGCAAACGCCGAGGGCTGGTGCGAAGTTGACCCTCACAGCTTGCAGCATGTGCGTTATTCGGAGGTGTTCGCCCTTGGCGATGTTTGCTCCACCAGCAATGCCAAGACCGCCGCCGCAGTGCGCAAGCAAGTAGTTGTGGTTGCAGAAAATCTCTTGGCCCTGCGCAAGCAGCAACCCTTCCTGCTGAAGTACGACGGTTATGGCTCCTGCCCGCTGACGGTGGAGAAGGGCAAGGTGATACTCGCCGAGTTCGGTTATGCCGGTAAGTTGCTGCCGACTTTTCCTCTCGATCCAACGGTCGCTCGGCGTTTGGCGTGGTATCTCAAGGCGAGTTTTTTGCCGTGGTTCTACTGGAATGGCATGCTCAAAGGCCGCGAGTGGCTAACTCGAGTGTCCAAAGTCGATTGAGAGCCCCTGGCGGCGACATTGCCTGGTGTTTTGCCGTGACCATGCAGTACGCAATGGTCACGGTATTTGTTGCTTGCTGGGTCTGCACCAACAACGTCATGTACTCGTTATCGCGTTGCAGCAGCGCCGATTGCAGTTCGTTACCAAACTGAATGACGCTACTCACCGC
>NZ_JBIUXX010000036.1:53609-61610 GCF_044744235.1 Pseudomonas sp. NPDC087346 | reverse complement strand
TTTTGATGTTTGGTTGCGGGAGCCGGATTTGAACCGACGACCTTCGGGTTATGAGCCCGACGAGCTACCAGACTGCTCCATCCCGCGTCTGTGTGGCGGCATTCTACAGACGAACGACGAGGTGTCAACTGATAATCTGCAGAAGGGTCAAATAAGCGTGAATTAGCGTCAAACGGTAGCGGGGCATTCGTTAAGTTTCGGAAATGCAACGAATTCCTGTTTGGCGGACTCGCTCGACGCAGACTGAATCTGAAAAACAAACGCGCACAAAAAAGGCCACTCTTTCGAGTAGCCTTTTTTGATGTTTGGTTGCGGGAGCCGGATTTGAACCGACGACCTTCGGGTTATGAGCCCGACGAGCTACCAGACTGCTCCATCCCGCGTCTGTGTGTCGGCATTCTACAGAGGATCGCAGGGGTGTCAACCGTCAAGTCAGATAAAATCTGTTCCTGTTCAATCGGTTAGCGCTGTTTGCAGGTGTTCGAAACGGCTGAGGGGCAGGCAGGGCAAGGCTTTCAGCTCTATCAGAGCCCCGCCTTCGATTGAGAAAATAAATTCAAATGCCTTTTCCTACAGTTGGAAAAGAACATTCATACCACTGGTGCTATATACAGGTGCCAGTGAGATACTGCCGATCCGGCTCGCCAATACTTCCTTTTCTGCCATGACTCAGCGAAAAATCATCCACGTCGATTGTGATTGTTTCTACGCCGCGATCGAGATGCGTGACGACCCGAACCTTGCCGGCAAGCCTTTGGCGGTGGGTGGTTCGGCGGATCGGCGTGGGGTAATCGCCACCTGCAACTATGAGGCGCGGGCTTATGGCGTGCGTTCGGCGATGTCATCCGGGCATGCTTTAAAGCTGTGTCCGGATCTGACCATCGTCAAACCGCGAATGGATGCCTATCGCGAAGCCTCTAAGGAAATTCATACGATCTTCAGCGATTACACCGACCTGATCGAACCGTTGTCGCTCGACGAAGCCTACCTCGACGTGTCCGACAGTGCGCATTTCGGGGGCAGTGCGACGCGCATCGCTCAGGACATTCGGCGGCGGGTCTCCAATCAATTGCATATCACGGTGTCTGCCGGCGTGGCGCCAAACAAGTTTCTGGCGAAAATTGCCAGCGACTGGAAAAAGCCCAATGGCTTGTTCGTGATCACCCCGGATCAGATCGAAGACTTCGTCAGTGGCCTGCCAGTGAGCAAGCTGCACGGCGTCGGCAAAGTCACGGCTGACAAGTTAGGCAGGCTGGGGATCGTTGACTGCATGCAGTTACGCGAGTGGGACAAGCTGACGCTGGTGCGCGAATTCGGCAGTTTTGGTGAGCGATTGTGGAGTCTGGCGCGTGGGATCGATGATCGACTGGTGCATAACGACAGCCGTCGTCAGTCGATCAGCGTCGAAAACACTTACGACGTTGATCTGCCGGACCTGCGCAGTTGCCTGGACAAATTGCCGGAGCTGCTGGAAACCCTCAAAACCCGTATGGCGCGTATCGACAGCAGCTATCGACCGGGCAAGCCGTTCGTCAAAGTGAAATTCCATGACTTTACCCAGACCACGCTGGAGCAGGCCGGGGCAGGGCGTGATCTCGGCAGTTATCAGTTGATGCTGACGCAGGCGTTCAATAGAGGTGGCAAACCGGTGCGGTTGCTGGGGGTGGGGGTGCGGCTGGAGGACTTGCGGGGCGGGTTTGAGCAGATGGAGTTGTTTGAGCGGTAGTCTTGCGTTGGATGAAAGGGCCTCATCGCGAGCAGGCTCGCTCCCACACTTGATTCGTGGCGTTCACAAATGTCCTGTGGGAGCGAGCCTGCTCGCGATTGGCCTTAATTCGGCCCCGGATCAGCCACCAGGCGGCCATCCTTGGTCAGAGACTTGAGAAACTCAGCCTGCAATTCAGGATCGTTACGGGTCAGCTCGATCAGGCTCTGTTCCAGCTCGCTGGCTTCTTCTTCAAGACCCAGCTCCGACAGCCGTTTGACCCGGTGCACCCACTCGCTGACTTCGTCATCTTCCAGATCGTCGTAAATCAAGCCATGCGCTTCCAGCAACTTGCTGCGCAGGTGGCTGCTGATGATCAGGGATGAATTGCTATGCACGTCATCCTTGGCGTCTTCGACGCTGATCTGCAGTTTGCCGACATGATTGAGGTCATTTTCGGCGAACGGACTGTCCAGCAGGTTCAGGCGCAGCACGCCGTTACGGTCGGTGGTCATGTCGAACGACTGCTTGCCGGCCTTGACCTGCACCGGACGCTCGCTCCATGGCAGGCTCGAATACTCCGTGCGCTTGTCGCGCTGGACTTCATCGATACCGGCCAGGTTCTGTTGCGCGCGACCATGGGACTGCACGTTCATGAACGGGTTGAGCCCGGCGAAACCGTAACTCAGCCAGTCCTTGGTCACGCTGTCCGGCAGATTGCCGAGGGCGAAGACGTTGACGATATTGGCGCCGACACCGGCCACCACCGCCACCGCGCCCAGCGGAATCTCGTAGATTTCGCGCCAGGGTTGATAAGGCGTGTAGCGGTCGTAACGACGCGTGACCTCGAACTCGGTGACTTCGAAAGTCTTCTGTTCGTTGATCTTCACGCGTCGTTGCGGCAGCTCAAGCTCCTTAGGCTCACCGACGTCGATCTGCAGGCTGTGATCGAGCAACTTACGCTCGACCCGCTCTTCGTGCTCGCTGCGCTGTGACATTTGATTGGCGCAGCCGCTGACCAGCAGGGCACCGCACAGGGCGGTGCCACCGAGGCCTAAGGTGTTTCGCTTGAACATGAGGTCTCTATCTGGAATCAGCGGCGGATACGGGCCTGAAGGAAGGACACCACATCGGCGACCGGCAGCGCTTGCGCTTCGGACTCGGTACGGCTCTTGTATTCCAGGTTGCCTTCGGCGAGGCCGCGGTCACTGACCACGATCCGGTGAGGAATGCCGATCAGCTCCATGTCCGCGAACTTGATGCCCGGGCTGGTTTTCTTGTCGCGATCATCCAGCAGCACTTCGAAGCCGGCAGCGGTGAGTTCCGC
Organism: Pseudomonas sp. NPDC087346; assembly: GCF_044744235.1. Taxonomy (NCBI): domain Bacteria; kingdom Pseudomonadati; phylum Pseudomonadota; class Gammaproteobacteria; order Pseudomonadales; family Pseudomonadaceae; genus Pseudomonas; species Pseudomonas sp. NPDC087346. The sequence goes on along the minus strand of NZ_JBIUXX010000036.1, from coordinate 58,578 downwards.
GTACAGCTTGTCGGTGGCTTCGCGCACCTGCTCGGTTTCATAACGCAGCGGTACCAAAGCGATCTGGAACGGCGCCAGGGTGTCGCTCCAGATGATGCCTTTTTCGTCGTTGTTCTGCTCGATGGCCGCAGCCACCACGCGGGACACGCCAATGCCGTAGCAACCCATTTCCAGGGTTACCGGCTTGCCGTTCTCGCCCAGCACTTCGCACTTCATCGCCTTGCTGTACTTGTTGCCCAGCTGGAAGATGTGCCCGACTTCGATGCCGCGCTTGATTTCCAGCGTGCCTTTACCGTCAGGGCTAGGGTCGCCGGCAACCACGTTACGCAGGTCGGCAACGGTTGGAACTGGCAGATCGCGCTCCCAGTTCACGCCGAAGTAGTGCTTGTCGTCGATGTTCGCGCCGATACCGAAGTCGCTCATCAGCTCGACCGAGCGGTCGATGATGATCGGCAATGGCAGGTTCAGCGGGCCGAGCGAACCGGCGCCGGCGCCAATCGCGTCACGCAGTTCGGCGTCGGAAGCCATGACCAGCGGGCTGGCAACGCCTGGTTGCTGGGCAGCCTTGATCTCATTGAGTTCGTGGTCGCCACGGATGACCAGAGCGATCAGCTTGCCTTCTTCTTCGGCGTGGACGATCAGGGTCTTGATGGTCTTTTCAATCGGCAGACCGAACTTTTCCACCAGCGCAGCAATGGTCTTGGTGTCTGGGGTATCGACCAGGCGCAACTCTTCAGTCGCTGCGCCGCGCGAGGTTTCCCGTGGCACGGCTTCGGCTTTCTCGATGTTCGCTGCGTAGTCGGAGACATTGCTGAAGGCGATGTCGTCTTCACCAGACTCGGCCAGTACGTGGAACTCGTGGGAGCCGGCGCCACCGATCGAGCCGTTGTCGGCTTCAACCGGACGGAACTTCAGGCCCAGACGGGTGAAGATATTGCAGTACGCCAGGTGCATGCGGTCGTAGGTGACCTGCAGCGACGGTTGGTCGGCGTGGAAGGAGTACGAGTCCTTCATGATGAATTCGCGGCCGCGCATCAAACCGAAGCGTGGACGGATTTCGTCACGGAATTTGGTCTGGATCTGATACAGGTTGATTGGCAGCTGTTTGTAGCTGCTCAACTCGTTGCGCATCAGGTCGGTGATCACTTCTTCGTGAGTCGGGCCGGCGCAGAAATCGCGACCGTGGCGGTCTTTGATGCGCAGCAGTTCAGGGCCGTATTCTTCCCAGCGACCCGATTCCTGCCACAGCTCGGCCGGTTGGGTGCTCGGCATCAACACTTCAAGAGAGCCGGCGGCGTTCATTTCTTCGCGAACGATGGCTTCTACCTTGCGCATAACCCGCAGGCCCATGGGCAGCCAGGTGTACAGGCCGGAGGCGAGTTTACGGATCATGCCGGCGCGCAGCATCAACTGATGGCTGATTACTACCGCATCGGAAGGCGTTTCTTTCTGTGTGGCGAGCAAAAATTGACTGGTGCGCATGGTTGGCCGTTGTCGGTTGCTGAGACTGGATATGACGGAGCAGTGTACCGGCGAGACTTGCTGACGTACAGAAGTGTGGCCGGCGGTGAAGTGCAAGGGCGGGATTCCTCCCGCCACAGCTGAAATGTCCTACGACTCTTCTGCGACGGGCGTCGGTACGGGCTCGGGCGTCGGTGTCGGGCCTTCGCGGCGGCTTTCCTGGAACCAGTGCAGAGCAATCAGCACCAGAGTCGGAACGCCGAGCAGGGCGGTGATCATGAAGAAGTTGTGGTAGCCGAACTTCTCGACCATTACTCCGGAATAGCCGCCTATGAGGCGTGGCAGCAGGAGCATGATCGAGCTGAGCAGGGCGTATTGCGTTGCCGAGAACTTCAGGTTGGTCAGGCTCGACAGATAGGCGACAAATGCTGAAGTGGCCAGTCCCGAACTGAAGTTGTCGAGGGAAATGGTCACGATCAGCATTTTCAGGTTCGGGCCCATGTCGGCGAGCATCACGAACAGCAGGTTGGTGGCTGCCGAACATGCTCCGCCGATGAACAGGATCGGCAGAATGCCGAAGCGCACGATCAGCAGGCCACCCATGCCGGCGCCGAGCAGGGTCATGATCAGGCCGAAGACTTTACTGACGCTGGCGATCTGATCCTTGGTGAAGCCCTGGTCGATATAGAACACGTTGGCCATCACGCCCATGACCGTGTCCGACATTCGATAGGTGGCGATCAGCCCGAGCAGCAGCAGGGCCTGCCAGCGATAACGCAGGATGAAATCGTTGACCGGTGTCAGCACCGGCGCCAAGCCACGGCGGCCCATGGTCGACAGGCATAGCGCGGTGAGCAGGGTATAGAGGATGGCACGCAGGAATGCACGATCTTCCAGCAATAGATCGAGCGGGCTGACGCCGCCAAACAGCACGCTGGAAAAGTCGGTGTTGTAGAGCTGGGTGAACATCGCCGGTACGGACACCAGCAATACGATCAGCACAAATACCGAGGCCAGTTGATGTCCGAAGCTGTAGCGTCCGGCCTGCAATTGCGTGCGCAGCGGTACTGGCGGTTCACGCATGAACAGGGTTGTGAGCAGCGCGGGAACCATCAGCAACCCGAATAGTGCGTAGGTGCCGGCCCAGGCCGAATGTTGATAGTTGAAACCGGTCGAGCCGAAACCCTCGGCGAAGAACAGTGCTCCGGCGGTCGCCAGCAATGCAGCGACGCGATAGCCGGACATATAGCTGGCAGCAAGTGCGGCCTGGCGGTTGTCTTCGGCAATTTCCAGGCGATAGGCATCGACTGCAATGTCTTGAGTTGCAGAGGCGAAAGCTACGACCACGGCAATGGCGATCAGCCAGGACAGGTGTTTCTGCGGATCACAGAAACCCATGCCGATCAGACCAAGGATCACCAGCGTCTGCGAGAGCACCAGCCACGAACGGCGACGACCGAGCTTGCCCAGCAGGGGCAGGCGCCATTGGTCGAGCAGCGGTGACCAGACCCATTTGAACGCATAGGCCAGACCGATCAGGCTGGCATAGCCGATGGTTTCACGGGCCACACCGGCTTCACGCAGCCAGACGGAAAGCGTGGAAAACACCAGCATGTACGGCAGGCCGGCGGCGAAACCCAGCAACAACAGCACGAGCGTCGAAGGACTGGCATAAGCGGCTAGCGCGGCGCGCCAGGTTTTACGGGGCATGGGCTGAAGTCTGCCTCAAGATTGCGAAAACAAAGCGCGCACTCTAACCGCTGTGCTCTACCGGACGCCAGCCATGGCGCCGAATATCCACACGATTGTTCAGGATGGAGATGCCTTCCGTGCGTAATCGTGCCCTCTGTTCGTCCCCTGAAGGGCTACCCACTGGCAGACTGATCCGGCCACCAGCGCCAAGAACCCGGTGCCAGGGCAGTCGGGTGTCACCGGGTAGTTGACTCAAGGTGCGGCCGACCCAGCGGGCGGCGCGCCCCAAACCAGCCAGTTCGGCCAACTGACCATAGCTGACGACCTTGCCTTCCGGCACTTGGGCGAGGGTCGAGTAGAGCGCCGTGCGTCGGATTTGCGCTTCGCTGTCGGGCTCGTGGGTTTTCTCTGTCACCTGCGCGGTTCCTGAACATGGTCGGGTTAAGGAGTTTAAGCGTAATCCGTGCAGCGCCAGTTGAGAAATGAACTCAACGGAAATCGTCCGGTCAGTCCTTGTCAGGGTCTTATTCCTACGGATAATGCCGACCTTTTTCGCAAACTGAGCCTTTGATTCGCTTATGTTCTCCAGAACTTTGCTGTGCCTTGCCGTTTTCAGCGCCTCCACGCCCCTGCTTGCCGATACCGTCTGGTTAAAGAACGGTGACAAGTTGAGCGGCAAAATTTCTGTGTTCGACGGCGGCAAGTTGCTGATCCAGACCCAGTACGCGGGTGCGGTCACCATTGACTGGAAACAGGTCAAGACGCTGGAGAGCGATCAGGAATTGCTGGTCAAGCAGGATGCTTACACTGGTGAAAAGGCCAAGTCACTGACCGCTGCCGATGATGGCAAGGTCACTTTGGCCAACGGTGAAGCACCGAAAACCGTGGAGCTGGCAAGTATTCAACAGATTCTCAAACCGAAACCGGTGGTCGAGGATCTGGTCTGGAAAGGCAATGTCGGTCTGGCGCTGGATTATCAGCGAGCGGAAAAAGACACCGACGATTACGACATCGATTTCAAGACCACCGCACGCCATGGTCGCTGGCGGCACACCGCCGAGGGCGAGTACAACCGCGAAGTCCAGGATGAGCAGGTCACGACCAATAACTGGCGCGCCGAATACGCACTCGACCGCTTCCTGACAGACAAGTGGTTCTGGCAGGGGCGTTTGAACTACAAGCGTGATTTCGTTGAAGAGCTGTCTCGTCAGCGCGTGGTCGGTACCGGCCCTGGTTACCAGTTCTGGGATGACGAATTGGGAGCGTTCTCGCTGGGTTCGCTGCTCAACCGTACCGATTACGAGTACAGCGATGGTGGCAAGGACAATTTCTACTCGGTCGCCATGAAGTGGGATTACAACCGTTACCTGATCGGCAAGAAGGTCGAGTTCTTCACCAACGGCGAACTGGGCAAACCACTTTCCGACGTCGCCAACTATGCGCTGGATGCGGAGATGGGCTTGCGCTACAAGGTCACTGATTGGGCGTCGCTCAACCTCAAGGCTGAGCGCGACATCATCAGCGGCACCAAGGATGCTGATCTGAACAAGACCCGGTATACCGCAGGGTTTGGCGTAGCCTGGTAAGCCTTTAGAAGATCAACAGATCACAGCCTTCGGCAACTCCAACAGAGAATTGGGTTGCTGGAGGTTGTGATTTTTTTGTGGGTGCAAAACAGACGCCCACAAAAAAGCCCCGCTTTTAAGGGCGGGGCTTTTTACTAAAGAAGCTACAAGTTAGATAACTTGTACTTCCTCAGCTTGCATGCCTTTCTGACCGCGGGTAGCGATGAAAGAAACCTGTTGGCCTTCTTTCA